>JAGPGD010000056.1 GCA_018056165.1 Paludibacteraceae bacterium
AAATTTAAAGTAAATTAACCTCACAGAGCCAATTTCTTGCGGAAAAACGGTCTGTTTCAGTAGAAAAGCATCTAAATTTTGATTATTATTAACAATCAGGGAACGGATACTCTGCAATGTGGGTTAAAAATTGATTTGTTTCGCTATTTACAATTTTATTTGAATGATATACGGGTTTTATCTTGCAAACGTTTGCTTCCTTAATTTTTGTTTTTCTTCAAATTTTTTTTGCAATCCCTTTTAAAAAATAATAAAATTGCAGATTGATTTCCTTTAATTCACTCATCAAATAATTTTATCCCTATGTTAGCCATTCAAAAGAAAATGAGCAATGCTTTTTTTGCTCTGTTAAGTTTACCTGCCACTGCTATGGGTTTTGGCCTTTCTGTTCAGATTTCTGCATTGAGCTGGATTTTGTCTACCAAATATGGGCTGGATATTTCTCAAATAGGAATTGTTTGGGCAGCAGGTCCTATTGCAGGAATTGTAGCTCAACCGATTGTAGGTGCACTTTCAGATAAAATGTGGTTTATGGGTGGAAGACGGCGACCATGGATTGTTATTGGTGGTACTTTAGCTGCGTTGATGCTGTTAGCTTTGCCTAATCTGGAAATAATACAAAAAATTTTTGTAGGAGGAAATGATCCTCAAGCTGGTTTAATGACCATTGCCATTATCGTTGCTTTGACGCTTGATTTATCCATTAATGTCAGCTTTAACCCTACACGTTCGTTAGTAGCCGATTGTACACCACTTTCTGAACGAAGTAAAGGCTATACCTGGATGCAGACGGTTTCGGGTTCGTTTGGTGTGTTGGCTTACTTGATTGGAGCTACTTTAGGAAATATTTTCTTGATTTATTTTGGTGCTGGAGTTGCTTTTTTGGCTTCAGTTATTCCTGCTTTTTTAATTGAAGAACCGCGTGAACTAAAAAATGAAAATGCCGAACCAATTGTTTCTACTTCAAAAGTTACTTTTAAAGAAATTGCTGAATCACTTCTGCCATTGTCAGGTTTTTTGCTTTATGGCTTGTATGTTATCCTTATGAAATTGGTAGGTTTTGAAATTCATCAAACGGTTACGATTGCAGGTTATCAATTGAATATTATTGAGTTTTTATCTATTATTCTCTTAATTATTAGTGCTATAGTAGTTCTTTCCAATTTTAATAAAAAAGATAAAAAGAACAATGAGTTTCAAAAAGTTTTGTTAGCACATTCATTTACGTGGATTGGTGTGCAAACCATGTTTATTTATGCACTTTTTTATTTGAAAGAAGTGCTTCATCTGGGCAAAAATGCTGGTTCCATCAATTCTATGGCTTTTTTTATTCTAAGTTTGGTGAGTGCCGTTTTACCTGTTCTGGTATTAAACAATCTGGCAAAAAAATATGGAATGGTAAAAACTCATTTAACTTGTGTTTTTATTATGGCAGTTGGTTATGCCGTAATTTTATTCTTCGGTAAAACCGTACCATTATATTATCTTTTTATAGCAATTGTTGGCATTGGCTGGGGATCAGTAGTTTCACTTCCATTTGCAATTATAAGTGAGAAAGTTGATCAATCAAAAATGGGTTTATATATGGGAATATTTAATCTATCAGTAGTGTTGCCTCAGTTGGTAGCAAGTTTCAAAATGGGAGAAGTTATTAATGCAGCAGCCAATAAATCCATTATTTTCGCTATTTGTACCATCACACTTACCATTTCAGGACTTTTATGGTTTTTTGTGAAAAACGAGAAATAAAATAGGAGAAACATGATTTTTTTGGGAAAATCTATTTCCACGCTGCAAAAAGTGCTTTATAACGTATAATATTTTGAGTATTTGATTGTAAAAGGATTTTTATAAAAAATTGAATTAGGGAAAAGTATTTTTTTAAAACGGCTTATTCCCAAACCATACTTTGTAATCTTCAATTAATTGAATGTTTCGTTTGTTCTTACCCAAAATATCCAAATCACAAAGAGGGAATTGAAAATGCTGCCTATCACATCGAATCGTAGTAATAATTCCCTGCAAATCAACAATATGGATAAAGATAGTATAACTACTTTTGTTCCACTTTCATATTCCCAGTCATTTGCGGAATCTGCTATGATTGCTTCTATTGGAAATGTTAATTCTTTGTCAAGATAATCGCACCATTTTTAAACCGAAGTTGCCTATTCTGTTGGATTTTCAAATTTATCACATTTCTCAAACTCTTTTAAAGAGTTTTACGGTGTTTCTTCAAGCGAATATGCTCTTAAACACGGGAACAATTTATCCTGAGATTATGATTTGAGCTATTAAAACTTGTGTTAAAAAATAAAACAAAATATTCATTTTGCTAAAAAAACAAAGCAAAAAGTAACATTATATTCTAAATAATTTATCTTTGCATAAGAAAAATGAGGAATGTACTTGATAGTTCAAAAATTATTTCTTCTCAGTGAGAAAAAATTATATAATGATTTAGAAAATAAAAGAAATTATTCCTGAAAGTAATTTATATCATTTTTTACAATGATTTTTTCTACAATTGAAATGTGGTTGAAAATAGATCAACTTTTAGTAAGGAAAAAATAGGATATGTTGTTTTTTAAAAGTAGGTAAACAAAAATCAATTTAGAATGATTGATGTTCAAGAATTTATAAAAAGCTAATAACAAATTCATTAATAATAATAACAATAGAATTTAGAAATATATGAATAAATTTTTACTCGTTTTAAATGCTATTTTATGCGTTGCGGTAATTGTGTTATTTATTTTATTTTTTAATTTAAAGACAAATAAAGAAGAAAGAAAAATAATAACAACTACTGAAACTATTCATACAAATCAATTACCCATTGCTTATATAAATATAGATTCTTTGTTACTTCATTATCATTTTGCAAAAGATGCTAATGAAACTTTACTTAAAAAGCAAGAAGATTCTCGATTGACGATAAATATGAAAGCTCGTGAGCTTCAGAATGAAATGAATGAATTTCAAAAAAAATTGGAAAATAATGCTTTTTTAAGTCGCGAACGTGCCGAACAAGAACAATCAAGGTTAATAAAGAAGCAACAGGATTTGCAAAAATTGGATGCCCAACTATCTCAAAAGTTATTTGAAGAACAACAAAAAATGAGTGAACAATTACGTGATAGCATCAATGCTTTTTTAAAAGAATTTAATAAAGACAAAAAATATCATATTATTTTGAGTAATACTTCAAATGATAATATTTTGTATGCAGTTGATGGATATGATATTACTTCAGAAGTTATTAAACAATTAAATCAACGTTGTAGTCAGCAAAAAAAATAATAAGAGGAATTATTAAAATAGCACTTGATATTTACGTTTAAAATTTCTCCTCTTTTTAAAGGAGAAATTTTTTTGTGAAAAATATGAAAAAAATTGAAGTAAAAAATTTTCTGATGATTTATATTTTCTTGAAGTAAATGCCTAATTTTTGCTATTTTTTTCAATTATTTCCCATTTTTTACGTACTGATATATTAAATTTGTGCTTAATTTTTTTAAATAAAAATGTTCTAATCAAATGTTGATACCTGAATATGTTTTTGAAGTAAGTTGGGAAGTCTGTAACAAAGTTGGAGGAATTTATACAGTATTATCAACTCATGCTGCTACCTTACAAAAGGAATACAATGAGAAATTAATATTTATTGGTCCTGACTTGTGGCTTCAAAAAGAAAATCCACTTTTTGAAGAAGACCAAAATTTATATACTGATTGGAAATTTTTTCATCATAAACAGTACCATTTGGACATTAGAATTGGACGCTGGAATGTTCCTGGAAAACCATTAACTATCTTGGTTGATTTTATGCCATTGATGCCCCAAAGGAATGAAATTTATGCACAAGTCTGGCTGAATACCGGAGTAAATTCTCTTCCAGCTTATGGGGATTATTTTGAATGTTCAATGTTTGGATATGCTGCAGGAATGATTATTGAAAGTTATTATCATTTCTTTCATTTATCAAATCAACAAAATGTAATAGGTCATTTTCACGAATGGCAAACTTCTTTTGGGATTTTTTATTTGAAACAGCATATGCCACTGGTTGCTACTGTTTTTACTACTCATGCCACAACCGTTGGACGTTCCATAGCAACAAACAATAAACCTTTGTACGATTATTTGAATGAGTATAATGGTGATCAAATGTCTTATGAATTAAATGTGGTCTCAAAACATTCAGCAGAAAAAACTGCTGCTCATCTGGCAGACTGCTTTACTACCGTAAGTGAAATTACTGCAAAGGAATGTGCTCAGTTACTCGAAAAAAAACCTGATGTAGTCACCCCTAACGGCTTTGAAGATGATTTTGTTCCTCCAAAAGAAACGTTTCAATTAAAAAGACAAGAAGCTCGCAATATTTTATTAAAAGTATCCGAAACTTTATTGGGCTACAAGTTAAAAAAAGATATTTTATTCATCTGTACTGCAGGACGTTATGAATTTAAAAATAAAGGAATTGATGTTTTTATTGAATCATTAAGACGTTTATTAGAATATTCAAATTTAAATAAAGAAATTGTAGCTTTCCTTATGATCCCTGCTCATATTTCAGGTCCTCGTGCAGATTTACTTGCATGCTTAAAACATTCAATTTCTAAAATTACTTCTTGGAACCGATTTACAACTCATGAACTATATGATTATCAAAATGATAATATAATGTCCGCCATCCGGTGGTTTCATTTTACAAATCAAGCTTCTCAAAAAATAAAAGTTATTTTTGTGCCTTCTTATTTGAATGGCTTCGACGGTATTTTTAATAAATCCTATTATGAATTATTGATTGGGATGGACCTTACAGTTTTTCCATCATATTATGAACCATGGGGTTATACTCCTCTGGAAAGTGTTGCTTTTTCCGTTCCTACAATTACTACTGATGTTTCAGGTTTTGGACGATGGGTTGCTCGACAACCACAAGGAATTGAAAATGGAGTTGGAATTGTTCATCGTTCCGATTATAATCAGTATGAAGTAAGCCTTAATATTGCAGAACAAGTATCTCATTTTTCAGGTTATACAGAAGCACAAGTTGAAATTATTAGAAAAAGAGCTGCTACTATTGCTGAAAAAGCTTTATGGGAACATTTTATTCAATATTACTATGAAGCTTATGAAGTAGCTCTTACACATAGAAATGATCGCTTATCCCAAAAAAGTTAATAAGATAATCTATTCTTCTAACAATAAATGATAAAATTAGAATTTTTTCTTAGATATATCGATAATTTGATTATAAAAATATTTTGAAATGATTTTTAATCGTTACTTTTTATTAATTTAGTAATGTAAACGTTTGTAATAAATATTTGTTTTTTTTGTTATACTTTATTTAGGAGTTTATTACTCTTTTATTATTTTTGACAAAAATAATAGTTTTTGTTATTTAAAAATTTAATTGGAAGGAAAAATTGATTATGGAAATTAAAATGAATTCTGTTAACGAACCGATATGGAAAGATGTTCATGTTAAATCTTATCTTCCTGATGGTTTAAAAAAATTAGAAGAATTAGCTTACAATATATGCTGGGTATGGAAAAGCGATATACGTCACCTATTTCGTGAAATAGACATTGAAGCTTGGCAAGAGGCAGGATTTAATCCTGTTCAATTATTAAATAACTTAAGTTATGATAAATTGGTTGAAACAGAAAAAAATTCTGAATTTATAAACAAGCTTGACGTTCTTTATAATGATTTTAAAAATTATATGGGACAACCATTTTCACCAGATAAGCCCAGCGTAGCTTATTTCAGTATGGAATACGGTTTAACTGAAGTTTTAAAACTCTATTCAGGAGGATTGGGAATATTAGCAGGAGATTACTTAAAAGAAGCAAGTGACTGTGGAGTTGATTTGACAGCCATTGGTTTATTATATCGTTATGGTTATTTTACGCAATCGCTTTCCGTTAATGGTGAACAAATTGAAATTTATGATCCACAAAACTTTAATTTATTACCAATAACTCAATTGAAGGATAAAAATAATCAGCCTTTGTTAATTGAGGTTCCTTTCCCAGGACGAACTGTATATGCAAATTTATGGAAAATAGCCATAGGACGAATAAATTTATATTTATTAGATACTGATAATGAACTTAATAGCCCTGAGGATAAAAGTATCACTTATCAACTTTATGGTGGTGATTGGGAAAACAGGTTAAAACAGGAAATCATGCTGGGGATTGGAGGAATTCTTGCTTTAAAAAAATTGGGCATTGAAAAAGACGTCTATCATTGTAACGAAGGACATGCGGCTTTAATCAATGTTCAACGTCTAATTGATTTGATCAATGACAAGAATCTTTCCTTCTACGAAGCTCTTGAAGTAGTTAGAAGTAGTTCTTTGTATACTGTACATACACCTGTACCTGCAGGTCACGATCGTTTTGATGAAGAAATGTTTTCCAAATACATGAAAATGTATGCACAAAAATTAAAGATCAACTGGCAAGATTTTATGAATTTAGGACGTGAAAAACCTAATGATCCTAATGATAAATTTAGTATGAGTGTGTTTGCATGTTACACTTGCCAGGAAGTAAATGGTGTAAGTTGGTTGCATGGGAAAGTTTCTCAAGAAATGTTTAGTCCTCTCTGGCGAGGGTATTTTCCAGAAGAATTACATGTAGGTTATGTAACAAACGGCGTACATTTACCTACGTGGACCACTTCAGAATGGAAATCGGTATATGAAAAATATTTTGGACAAGAATTTTATGATGATCAATCGAATGTAAAAATATGGCAGGGAATATATGAAATCCCTGATCAGGTGATCTGGGATTCTCATTTAAAGATGAAAAAGAAATTAATTGATTTTATTCGCACCCAATTCCCTGAAAAATGGTTAAAAACACAAGGTGATCCTTCTCGAATTATGACAATATTGAATTCACTGAATCCAAATGCCTTGATTATTGGCTTTGGACGACGATTTGCAACTTATAAAAGAGCTCATTTGCTTTTTATGGATTTGGGACGGTTAGAAAAAATTGTTAATGACCCTCAACGTCCCGTTCAATTTATTTTTGCTGGGAAAGCTCATCCTGCGGATCAAGGTGGAAAGGACTTAATTAAAAGAATTGTTGAAATTTCAAGAATGCCTCAATTTTTAGGGAAAATTATCTTTCTCGAAAATTATGATATGCACATGGCAAAACGCTTGATTTCAGGAGTTGATATCTGGCTAAATACCCCTACCAGACCATTAGAAGCTTCTGGAACTTCAGGACAAAAGGCACAAATGAATGGTGTCCTTAATTTCTCTGTTCTGGATGGCTGGTGGATTGAAGGCTACGTAAAAGGTGCTGGTTGGGCTATTACTGAAAAACGTACTTATGAAAATGAACAATATCAAGATCAACTGGACGCTGCTACTATTTATAGCATGCTGGAAAATGAAATTATACCATTGTATTTTGCTAAAAATGCTAAAGGAATTTCGCCAGAATGGATTCAATATATTAAAAACTCCATTGCTCTCATCACGCCGCGTTTTACTACCAAGCGAATGATCGATAATTATATTGAACGTTTTTACTCTAAATTGAGTAACCGTTTAGCAACATTGAAAAAAGATAACTATACAAAAGCAAAAGAACTGGCAGCATGGAAATTAAAAATTGCTCAAGGCTGGGATAATATTGAAGTTGTATCAATGGCTATACCTGAAAAATTATTTCAAAATCCTCAAGTCAGCGATTTTTATCAAATGAATATTGTAATTGATGTAAAAAATATCAATGATAAAGGAATTGGCATTGAATTGGTAGTGACAAAAATGGATCAAAATCAAAAATATAAATTGTATGATGTGGAAGAATTCAAATTAGTCAAAGCAGACGGTTCTATCTTGTATTATGCACTTGATTATCGTTTAAATATGTCAGGAACTTTTAAATTTGGTTTTCGGATGTTTCCAAAAAATATAGATCTTCCTCACCGTCAGGATCTGTGTTATGTTCGCTGGTTATCATACGATGAGTTCCTTCTTAAAACTTAATTTTTTAATCAAAAGAATTTCTCGAGGTTTGCCTCGAGGTTATTCATTCATAAAGTTTTAGAAGAAATCTATATTAAAAAAAGGAAAGTTGCCGGAGTGGTCGATCGGGACGGTCTCGAAAACCGTTGTACGGGTAACTGTACCGAGAGTTCGAATCTCTCACTTTCCGCTTTTTTGTAGGCAGTTGTTTCTCCTATGTTGGCTATCCACACGTTAAGGTAGTGAATTTTTTTAATTCCAAAAAGTTTTTTCCGTTGAGTATTTCACAAAATATTTTATCTTTATAGTTGCCAAGACCAACTGCTATCATAATGTCCTTTAAATTAAAAAATTAAATGTAAATTAATTAAGATAAATCCTTCGGACTAAATTCATTTAAAGAGACCAAATTTCGTTTACATTCGTCTGTAGGTTTATTAAAAATAATTATGTAAATTTGAAAAATGATTTTTTATAATAAAGTATTTTTTCCTATCCTTTATTTTTAAAATATCAAACTAAAGAAAAATTGATCAATATTTATTTATCAACTTTTCTATATTAATGATAGAAAATTGATCTATCAGAGGGTAGGGAATTAATTTTACTAAAGTTTCGCACTTCAATTTAATAATTTGAAGAACAGAAAATAATGAAGTGCGATTTAGTTATTTCCCCTCTGATTATCAATACGTTTAAGATAACATTTTCGTCAAACTGCTTCCTGGAGCGGAGGAGCAAGCATCCTTGAAACTAATTCTGCCGTTTTTGGACAATTCATGATTAACTCGAACAGTTCATCAATATCCTTCTCCAATGCTTCGCATATTTCACGTAGCAACTCCAAAAATAATCCCCAAAGACGTTCATCAAGCGTCTGCTGCAAACATTCCGCATTCATTACCCTGAAAAGTTCACCCATCGATTCATAGTGCTCATACCGATATCGAAAAGACCGTAAAATATAGGCTATCATGCTTATCGTGGCATCGGCTATCTGTGCATCAAAATCATTGGATTGACATCCTCCCAGATTCAACAATTGCTTCGCTTCTTTGAAACGGATTTTCCTTCCAGAATTTTGAGAAATTGTTATCAAAGTCTTTCTCAATGGGGGAATTGTGATTTATAATTTTTTTCTTGTACGCAAGGAATAATTTTATAATTTTTTCTATAATATTTTGTA
>JAGPGD010000057.1 GCA_018056165.1 Paludibacteraceae bacterium
CCCTGAAAGTCATAGAACGATTGTCTCCCTATAAGAAAAGGATTCATACGATCACCTCCGATAACGGTAAGGAGTTTGCCGAACATAAAATGATCAGCTCGGAATTGAAGGTGGATTTCTTTTTTGCCAAACCCTATCATTCATGGGAAAGAGGAGCTAATGAAAATACAAACGGACTTATTCGTCAGTATTTTCCTAAAAAAACTTCTTTTGAAAATCTTTCTGATCAGGATATAAAGCGAGTAGAAGATATTTTGAACAACAGACCAAGAAAAAAATTAAATTTCTTAACGCCAAATGAATTTTTATTACGAAATTTGTCTAACCAAAAAGTTGCATTTGTAACTTGAATTCAGCTGTAAATAAAATAGTTATAAAGTATTTCCTAATATTTACCATTAGAAATTCTATCCTATGACACATTTAGGACAAAAGAAGAATTTTCCATCATATTGCTTTATAAAGATTTCCAGGAAGACAAACTACCAGCCCTTTGAATTCCATTTCAAGCAAGAGTGAAGAAATTTTGCTAAAAGGTTGGGACAATGAAATCGCCAATTCATTTACCTGAATACCATCATGAGAATGTCTCAGCAAGGAAAGAATTTCTTGTTCCTCGTGAGAAAGATCAAAATACATGGTTTTCTGAATATTACCCTGATTATTTATATTCTGTTTATCCCAATTCATAAACTGCAAAACATCTTCCGCTGATTCAATCAAGGAAGCCTTATTATTTTTAATTAAAGCATTGCAACCGGCGGAACGTTCATCTGTTACTCGTCCAGGAAAAGCAAATACATCTCGATCATAATCGTTAGCAAGTTCGGCTGTAATAAGAGCACCACCTTTTATAGCTGATTCCACGACAACCACTGCATCGCAAAGTCCTGCAATGATGCGATTTCTTCGCACAAAATTTTGTCGATCAGGATTTGTATTAGTTAAATATTCTGTCAATAAACAACCGTTTTTCAAAATTTTTACTGCTATCGAGCGGTGCGATGCAGGATAAATTCTATCCAAACCGTGACCTAAAACGGCAATCGTGGATGTTTTATTTGCTAAGGCAGTTTTATGTGCACAAATATCAATGCCATAAGCCAAACCACTCACCACTATTAAGTCAGGAAGGGCACTGGAAAGTTCCTCAATAAGTTGTCGGCAATTTCTTTTTCCTTCTTCTGTAGCTTTACGAGTACCTACCACACCTAAAAATTTTCCGTCGTTTAAGTTGCATTCGCCCTTGCAGTAAATCATTATAGGAGCATCATTACATTCTTTTAGCCGAAAGGGGTATTCTTTATCTGTAAAAAATAGTGGTTGAATGTGATTCTTTTCAATGAAATCTATTTCAGCTTCAGCTCTGTCTAAGACATTTTGAGAGACAATTTCTTTGGATAAAATAGTACCAATACCTGGAATTTTAGCAAGATTTTTTTCCTTTTCGTGAAAAACGCCTTCGGCACTACCTACATAAGCCAGTAGATTTTTTGCCAGATTGCATCCTATTCCTTTTATTAAAGTAAGAGCAATTTTATATTTTAGGGTATCGGTATCATTATTCACTTTTCTTGAAATTTTTTTTTAGTTAAAACATAAAATATAAGAAACAGCAATAAGCTTATTAATATGCCCGCGATGTCACAGATCCAATCCAACCATTCAGCAGTACGAGGACGGAAAAATAGATTTTGCAAAACTTCAATCATACCGCCTAATAAAATAGGAAATAAAACGCAAATAAATAGAAATGAAGTTTGTTTCAATTTTTTTTGGTTATGGATAAAATCGTAAATTAGAATGAAGGTGAAAAAAAAGTACATAAAAAAATGAACCAGTTTATCAGCATATTTGAAAGAAGGAAGTCCTGAAAAAGTAAATGGTGGAGCAAATGACAAATAAAGTATAAGAAAAACAGCTAAGATTGATTTCCAATATTTTAAAAACGACTGCATTGTTTAGTGCTTAAATAGTTTTTTTAATTGGTTTTAATAAAAAATCGGAACAAAATTTGAACAAAGAAACTGAACAATTATCTTTGCAAAGATAAATGATTGAAAAGTATATTAAAAAAATTACTTAAAAATTTTAACCATGAAAAAAAGTATTGTTTTTTTCTTGTTAATAGTGTTACTGACTTCCTGCTCAAAAGTTCTTATTACTGGTCGAAAACAATTATTGTTAATTCCAGACTCTGAGATTCTGGCAATGAGCAGTGAAAGTTACAGGCAATATCTTGATTCAGTACCCCTTTCCACTGATAAAACGAATACTGCTCTGGTGAAAAAAGTAGGTAAAAATATTTCGACTGCTGTAGAAAATTACCTAAGAGCTAATGGTTTGGCATCAGAAATTACCAACTTTTCGTGGGAATTCAATTTGGTAAAAGATCCTTCCAAAAATGCTTTTTGCATGCCTGGCGGTAAAGTAGTAGTTTATGAAGGAATTTTACCGGTAACAAAAACAGAAGCTGGATTGGCTGTTGTGATGGGACATGAAATTGCTCATGCAGTAGCTAAACACAGTAGCGAACGATTAAGCCAGGAAATGCTGGCACAATTTGGAGCGCAATTGACGGATTTGTTAATCACCAATAAATCAGCAGTAACAAAAGCTGGTATAGATGCTTTATATGGTTTAGGAGTGCAGGTGGGAGTTCTTTTGCCTTACTCAAGAAAACAGGAATATGAAGCCGATCGTTTAGGATTGATTTTTTTGGCAATGGCTGGTTATGATCCCAACGAAGCCATTTCATTCTGGGAAAGAATGTCTGCTGAAAGCACTAATACTATCGAATTTCTGAGTACCCACCCCAGTGATGCGAAAAGGTTGGCTAAAATGAAAGAATATTTACCCGAAGCCATGAAGTATTACAAGAAGTAAAAATAAAGCGTAAAAACAGACGAAATTGGCAAGTTTCGATGTGCGAGGTACAGAGCTACAAAGAAACGAGGTGCAGGATGCAAGTAGAAACATTTTGCGTTTGAAAAAATCTTATATTTTTACATCAAACAAAACATACTTTTATTGGCGACTTTTAAACATTTGTACAGTTGCTTTTTCTACTTTGCCACCCAATGGTGGAAAAAACTTTGAAACTTTTATTTCTAAGGATTCAATTTGTGGAAATTGCATAAATAAATGATCCATAATCTTTTTAGCAACATGTTCTAAAAGTTTGGAGGGCTTTTCCATTTCTTCTTTTACAACGTTATATACCTGTTGATAATCAATCGTATCTACTAATTGATCTGATTCGTCAGCTAATGAAGTATCTACCTCCATAGTTATACTTACGAAAAAAAGATTGCCAAATTTTTGTTCATGCTCCAAACAACCGTGAAAAGCATGAAATTCCATGTTTTCGAGGGATATTTTAGTCATATAATTTGTTTCAAAAATTTATATTTTTAAATAAGCTTAAAGTACTTCACTTTCAAAGTTCCCGTCTATTACATAAGTTTGAATACAATCTCCCTTTTTTACCTGTTCTACTGAAGTTATTTTCTGTCCCTTCAAAGTAGTAATGGTATAACCATATTTCAGCAAAAAAGCAGGTGAATGGGTTTGAATAATTTTTTCATACATTCCCAATTTATTTTGTTCTTTAGCCAGAGCAAAATGAATTGCATTTTTTAAGCGATTTTTTTCTTTTTCGAGCTCATGATTTTTTTGTATCAACCAAGTTTTTAAAGTTTGCTTCAACTGAAAACGGGTAATATTTAAAGTATTTTTTTCCATTTCAACTTTCTGCTTCGCAAAGAATGAAATATTTGAAATTAAATTTTTTAACTGATTTTCAGCTTCCTGTAAATTTGAAATTAAGAAATCTGCTACAGCAGTTGGTGTCTTTAAACTAGTATGAGCCATCATGTCTAAAATTGAAATATCGCGTTGATGACCAATCCCTGTTAAAATAGGCAAAGGAAATTGAGCACAATGAAGAGCAAGCTCATAAGAATCAAAGCAACTTAAATCAGCCGTTGCACCGCCTCCTCTGATAATCACTACCAAATCAAACAAATCAACATATTGATAAATTTTTTCCAGAGCCGAAATAATGGAATTAGCAGCTTGTTCACCCTGCATAATAGCAGGAAATAATTTAGTATAAAAAACGAATGAATAAGGATTATTCTTTAATTGGTCACAAAAATCACCATAACCAGCAGCAGTGGGCGAAGAAATCACTGCCAAACGTTGCGGGAGTAGTGGAAACGGTAACTGTTTATTCATATCAGCTATTCCTTCTTCTTCTAATTGACGGATAATCTCCATTCGCCTCAATGCCAATTCGCCTATAGTAAACGAAGGCTCAATATCATGGATGGTTAAACTGATACCATAAAGTGGATGATAATCAACAGTTACTGAGATTAAAATTTTTAGACCCGAACGAAGTGGTTGCCCTGTTGTATTTTCAAAATAAGGTTTTAAAATACGGTAAACAGGTGCCCAGCAGTTAGCTTTTATCCTTGCTAAAAGAATATCAGAACTTTTTTCTTTTTCAATCAAATCTAAATAACAATGTCCACTTGGGTTTTCTCGCAGTTCGCTTATTTCTGCTTCAACCCAAACAGGTTGAACAAAATTTATATTTATCGTTTCCTGAATTTGCTCGGTTAATTCAACAAGGGTAATGTGATTCATTGTTTTAACTAAATGGAAAGTTTCATAAAAATGTTGATAGGCAATACCAAATTGTTATCATGCATAATTTTAATTTTGATTTGAAACAAAATATTAATATCAGCCATTGTACAATCGAATATTGTTTCCCAAGAGATAGCTTGTTTCAGTATTTTGTTTGAAGTCTGGCAGATTTTATTTTATGTTTGCTGATGACAAATATATCAAAAATTGCAAATTCATCTCGTTCATTCTCGTCTTATTTCACAATAAGAAAAATATCAACAAAATGATGTTTTTATCATTTATAAAAATTTTAAAAAAAAAATAATTTTCCACCCCTTTTCAATAAGTTAAAAGTACATTTTGTTTACTTTCTAAATCTTCATTGTTTACAGTTTAATAAAATTCTTGATAAAACTGATAAAATCATCTTTAATAAAATCCCAGCGAAATTTATTTTCACTCGCCCGCAAAGCATTCACAGAGTGTTCATAATAAAGCTGATAATCAATAAGATATTTTTCTAAATATTTTGCAATTATTTGATGTTCAGAAGGTGATACCAGATAACCAAAATTAAAAGGATAAATTTCTTTTTTAATTGCTTTCAAATCAGAATAGATAACTGGTCTGCCACAAGCCAAATAATAAAATAATTTTATTGGCAGGCAATGATTGTTTTCAAAATTTTTCTCTCTTAGATCTAAAAATACATTAGTATCGCCTATTTGTTTGCAGAATTCCAGAAAAGGTTGAAATGGTTTTATGTCAATAAGCACATTAGAAGGAAGTTGTGAAATCAAATTCTGAAAATGGTCTTTTTCCTTTCCTGTTGGAAAATCTGCAATAATTTGTAAATTTAAAACAATATCTGGAAAATCGTTCGCTACCAAAGCTAAAGAATGAAGAACATGATCTATTCCCTTTTCTCTTGAAATAATACCTGTATAAGTAATTTTAAAAATATGGTCAGAGTGAAGGTTTGGATATTGCTTAATATATTTATGATCAGGATAGTAAGGAATTAGTCGATGTAATTTCCAAAAATATAATATCCTGAAAGGCAATGATTTATAATATTCTCCAAAAATAAAAGCAGAGGTCAACAAACCTGCCATTATATTGATAATTAGCAAAATGCTCGTCTTGATGAATTTTATAAATCCCTTTAAATTTCTTACATTTTTTTTCGAAGGATACCATTCAGTGACATCATAAAGCACCTTCGCTTTTAAATTATTTTTTATTCGATAAAAAAAAGCAGCAAAAACAGCCAGAGGTGCATCACAAATTATAAGTTGAGGATTTATTCTCGTTAGAAAAGAAATGGAGGTTTTTAATTTATCTTTTTGTGAAAAGGATTGAGCGTCAATAGAGTCAATCGTAATATTTTTGTTTATTTGCTGAAAATCTTCCTTGAGAGAAAATATAAAAACTTCAAAACCATTTTCGCTCAAACTTTTTGCTTGATGATAAAAAATCCTGTCATCCAGGGAGTAATGAATAAAATTTAAAAAAACAATTCTTTTATTCTGTTTCATTTCAAATTTTCCCAACTAAAAAAGATGGACGAAATTTCTTTAACACATAATAGGGTCGATTTTTTGCTCCAAAACCTTTATAAAATCGAGCAATTCCTTCAATACGAGAACCTTCAAAGTCAAATATTATTTTTTGATTCGCATTTTTTCTTATCATTTCGTCAATCAATAAAAACATAGCCGAAGATTTTTTCCCTTCCGTATTTGATACCGGGATCAAATAAGTATAGCGATTTCCTGAATGAAGCAAGCATAAAACAGCAATCAACTCATTTTTTTGCGAAAAAACACCTAAAATTTTAATTTTCTCTTTTGTAATTCCTCTCTTTAAGAAGGCTTCCAACAAAGTACGGTCAGGTAAAGTGAAGTTTTTCTCCTGTAAATAATAAAAATCCAGAAAAATTTCTTGTTCTAAATTTTCTATGATTTTCAATTTATGTTTTTTGGCTTTTTCAATATTTCTGCGAGTATTTTTTGAAAATTTAGCTCTAATTTCTTCGTAAGATTGATTAAGTTCTAAAATGTAATTAGGAAATGCTGATGCAGTCCGGAAATAATTATTTTCATTTAAATTCAGTTCATAACTAGGATACGGAATTTTTTTTATAAATTCAGCTACTATTTGTTCGTCAATAGTAAAAGGAGAAAAAACGCCTAACTGCTGAGTTAAAATAGGTTGTACCAAATAAGGAATTCCATACTTGGTTTTTACAGGCAAAGGCATTACGTACTCATAATCATTTGCTACCAGTGCTTCCCACAAAGGAGAAACACTATCTAAAAACCAGGTTTCAGCATACACAAATCGATTTTTGGAATTCATGATACATTGATCCCATTTTTGATAATCAATTTGTTCGTGCTGAAGATGTTTGATGAGCATAAAAAATTCTTTAGTAAAAAAGTAAAGCAAAAATAGTAGATTTATTATAAAGTTGGAAAAATACTATTTCTTACATTTGCAGTAAAAAATGAAAAAATTGGATAGTTCCGAAATAGCTTCAAGACTTGTCTGATAAAAAAATCACTCATTTTTAATGGAAAAATTCAATAACAGAAGTTCAAAGTTACATATTCTACGACAAAAATCATTCATTTGGCAGAATAAATTTCAAGAAAGGGCTGATGTTTGAAACTATTTACGAGTAAGGAATACCATTTCTCTTAAATAGAATAGTTTCATTAACCGATGAAAATATAGAGGAAAATTTATTTAGCGAATATAAATTAAGAGTTTCTTTTCTTGGTGAGCCGATTGATTGTGCTAATGATATGTTTTATTGGAACATAAACCATTTATGGGATAGTATCGGCAAGCAGTTATTTGTAAATTTATTTTTTTGCCACTATTTTTGTGTTTGTTTTTGCAAAATTGGAATTATTTGCTTCAACTATGCAACCAACATGCAGCAAGCCAAGTATTTGATATTTTTCTTTTTTATAAATCTACTTGAAAAACAATAGTTTTGTGTCTGTATATCAATAATTTATAATGTTGGTTGACTTGGTAACATTTTTAATTTTTGAATCATTTTTTTATAAACGATCATTCATTTAAAAAGTTAAATATGAGAATGAAAATTATCATTTTTTTGTTTTTTTCTTTACCGATAATTGTTTTCGGGCAATCGTTAAGGCTTGATACCTGCCAGAAAAAAGCAAAAGAAAATTATCCGCTGCTGAAACAATATGGGTTGATAGAAAAAACGGCCGATTACAATCTTTCCAATGCCAACAAAGCTTATCTTCCACAAGTCAGCTTGCTGGCAAAAGCCACTTATCAATCCGATGTTACGGCTATTCCCGAAAATCTTGGACAAGTTTTGACACAATTGAGCGGACAACCGGTAAGTTTTCCCGTTCTGAGCAAAGATCAATATCAAGCTGCTTTGGAAGTTAATCAGCTTGTTTGGGATGGTGGCGTGGTAAATGCCCAGAAAAAAATGATAAAAGCTTCCTCAGAGGCTGAAAAACAAAAACTGGAAGTAGATTTGTATGCTTTAAACGACCGAATCAACAATTTATTTTTCGGTATCATGCTCATAAAAGAGCAATTAAATGTGAATCGGATTCTTCAGGACGAATTGGCAAGAAATTACCAACGTATGCAGTCTTACTTAAAAAACGGATTGATACAGCAAGCCGATTTGGATGCCGTGAAAGTGGAGCAAATCAATGCTGCCCAGCAGGAAACCGATTTAAAAAGCATTCTGAAATCGTATTGTCAAATGCTTTCGGTGTTTACCGGACTTCAGGTGAATGAAAACACGGAGCTTGAAAAACCACTTCTACCGGTTGTAAATGAGAATATTCAAAACAAACGACCTGAACTTTCGCTTTTCGATTCGCAAAAAAATGTGTTGGAAAGTCAGAAGAAAACCATTGTAGCCGGAAATTTACCCAAAATCGGTTTGTTTATTCAAGGTGGCTATGGACGGCCGGGATTTGATTTTTTCAACAATGATTTTACTTCCTTTTACATTGGTGGCGTGAGGCTTTCGTGGAACATTTCAGGTTTTTATACCCAGAAAAATGAACTGAAAAAAATCGAAACCGGACAGAAAAATGTTGATATTATGAAAGAAACTTTTCTTTTCAACACCAACTTGCTTACCACGCAACAACTGAATGAAATAGATAAACTTCGTTCGACATTGAAAAACGATGAAGAAATTATTCTTTTGCGAAACAATATAAAAAAAGCGGCTGAAGCAAAATTTCAAAACGGAAC
>JAGPGD010000016.1 GCA_018056165.1 Paludibacteraceae bacterium
TGAGAATTTCATTCTTGAATAATTTTAATGAACTTTAGTTTAACATTTTAATTGACTTATAGTCAAAATTCAGGCGAATTCTATTCGCAATCCAACCTATGGATTTTCAATCCATAGTATTTGAGTTGGTCAACTCCCTGAAAATCACTATCTTTATAGATTGTTTAACTAATTTACAATAAGATATGATTTTCACGGAAGTTAACACTTTTAATTCAATAGTCGGTAGCGCTTTGAAAGGTTTTTCACTCAATAAATGGCGACGTGATTTTTTATTAGAAATATTTATGTTGTATCTCTCTATTCCTGGTCGAATTAATTTTAAGCAAATGAGCCGTTATAGCAAGCATTGTGAACAGCGTTTTCGAAATCAGTTCAAAGAAAAATTTGATTTCATGTCATTCAACTCTTCACTGATAACTCCCCATATTGGTAAACGAATTGCAATTTCCTTTGACCCAAGCTATATCGAGAAATCGGGCAATAAAACACCTTATCTCGGTTCGTTTTGGTCGGGTTCGGACCAATGCTCCAAAAAGGGGCTTGAGATTGCACAAATCGCTTTAATCGACATCGACTTGAACCAAAGCTTTCATTTGGAAGCTGTACAGAGTGTTCCTTCAAAAACATTGAAAACAGTTTCCATGTCTTTAGTCGACTGGTATGCTCTTTCTATTGTTGAGAGAAAAGAAGAACTGCAGAAATTATCCGATATCGTTGTTGCAGATGCATTCTTTTCGAAAATAACATTCATTCAACCTCTTATGAAAAACGGGTTTCACGTAATATCCAAACTCCGGGACGATGCTAACCTGCGCTATAAATTTACGGGTGAGTACTCCGGTAAAGGCAGACCAACCAAACTGGCAGGAAAAATTGACCTTGAAAATTTGGATATGAATGTTTTTACTCAAATTCAAATTAATGACAACACTCAGGCTTTTTATGCCGTTGTCAACTCCAAATCTTTGAAAACAGACATTCTGTTGGTTGTCGAACGAAAAACGGAGGAAAACGGAAAAACAATACAACGTCTGATATTCTCCACCGATACCAGGATGAATGCTCTTGAGGTTTTAGCGTATTATCACTGTCGTTTTCAAATGGAATTCAATTTCAGAGATGCCAAACAGGCTACCGGATTGAATCATTCTCAGGCAAGAGATTTGGACAAACTCTATTTTCACTTCAACGCATCACTTACAACGGTCAATATTGCAAAGATTATACACCTGTGCAATAAAAAGAACGCAGGACAACCTTTCTCTATTGCCAACTATAAACTGTTGTATCACAATGCTTTTATGTTGAATCGATTTATTGAGGCTTTCGGTGTTAAACCCAAAACCCTAAAAAGTCACCACCTTATCAAAGAACTTCTGTATTTCGGTATTAAAGCTGCTTAATCTTAATTTTTTCCTAACGGACTATTGAATTTAGTATAAATCGAGAAAATTAATTACCTTTGCGTTTACAAAAGGCTCCGTAGTTCAGTTGTATAGAACGTCAGATTCCGGTTCTGAAGGTCTTGGGTTAGAATCCCAACGGGGTCACACACAGCCAACCTCAACATTTTTGTTCGGGTTGGCTTTTTGATTGCTCCCAATTTATTTCTACATCTTCTAATAACTTTTTAGTTTAATATTTTCTCAAAGTAAAAATGAAACTTAACCCACCAGTTGGTAAATTTTTAGCAGAAATATTCCCATTATGAAACAAAATAGCATTTTTTACAATGGAGAGTCCTAAACCTGTACCACCAGCTTTGCGGCTTCGTCCTTTGTCAACCCTATAAAAACGTTCAAACAAACGACTCAGATGTTTTTCTTCAACGCCTTTGCCATTGTCTGAAAACGAAAAATAATAGAACTGGTCGTCTTCACGGTAACAATTGATGTCGATCGTGATATTTTCGCCGCCATAAGCTAGTGCATTGTCCATTAAATTGCGAAAAATTGAATAAAGCAACGAGCTGTTTCCATTGATTGTCAGACCTTCATGATAGTTTTTCAAAACCTTGCAATTTTTTTGCTCAATCTGCAAATGAACGTCATTCAGGACATCATCAATGATAGCAGAAAGTGAACATTCTTCTTTTTCAAACAGCTGGTCAGCTTCGTCCAGTTTGCTTAGCATAGAAATATCTTGAAGCAAAGCACTCAATCGTTGAGCTTGCTGATAAGTTCGTTCGATGAAAAATTTTTGGCGTTGAGGATTTAAATTTGGATTATCAATGATGCTTTCCATGTAGCCTAAAATACTGCTTACGGGCGTTTTTAATTCGTGAGAAATGTTCTGTGTCAATTGATGCTTTAAATTACTTTCCTTCTCCTGCGTAGAAATATCATTAATGAATATTTCAAAAGTATCATCTTGAAAAACAATGCATTGAACTTCAAAAATTCGTCCACCTTTTTCAATGATGAATCGTTTACGATTCACCTGATTTTTTGCTAAATTTTCATCAATAAATTCACTTATTTCTTTAAATTCAGGTATATTGAAAATTTGTTCTGAAGTCGCACAAGGTTCGTCAGATAATAAATTGGCATATTGAATGAAATGTGTGTTGGTTAAAATTTCTTTTCTTTCAGCAGAAAAAATCCCCAATCCTTCCTGAAAAATTTGTAAATGTTTAAATAATTTATCGCGTTCTCTGCTGGCTTCTTCTTTCGATTCCAGCATACTTTTGTAGATTTGAACAAAATTATTGCCGATTTCGCCCAGCTCATCATTCGGGAAAGTAATCTCTGTATCCAGCAACTCATTTTTTTCAACTTTTTGAGTAAAATCACGCAACCGATTTATCGATCTGGAGAAATTTCTGGCAATAAAATAAAGTGCTATTGTCCCCATCAAAAACAAGAAGCCCATGAAATATAAAAAAGTTGTGTTGGCTTTCAGTGCTGTAAAAAGGCCAACACTATAAGACAACGCACAACGGATATAGTATTGTGGAAAGCGTTGAGCTAAATAATAATAATCTTTACCAGTGGAATGCGAGTGTCTCATTGCCTCGCCAAAACCTGATTTGCGTGCCATTATAATTTCCGGGCGATGCAAATGGTTTTCCAACACTGTTCCTTCACGAAGGGACGAATCATACAAAACATTTCCCAAAGTATCAATGACCGTAATTCGCAAAGTACTGTCTGGAAAAATTTCAATAAATTGATTCAAGCCATTCCAGGTGAGACTCTTTTTTTGAATGTAATGATGTACCATCTGATTATAAATGGATAATTGATGATTCAACTGCTCAATTTTGAAACTTTTTTCCCGTTGATATTGAAAATAAGTGGCACACAACAACATCAGGAAAAATAGGCTGAAAAAATAAACAAAAAGTTTTTTACTTAATTTCATTGATTATGTCCATTTGAGGAATTTTCTTTTTGGATATTTAAAGAATGGCAGTTTTCACAATTATTCTTCAAAACAATAGCCATAACCCAGACGCGTTATAATATTTTTTCCATAAGCACCAATTTTTTTCCTTATCCGGGTAATATTTACATCAATGGTTCTATCCAACACATAAACATCGTCGCCCCAGATGCGGGAAAGGATTTCTTCACGAGTAAATACACGATTCCTATTTTCCAATAGTAATTTCAAGAGTTCAAATTCTTTTTTGGTAAAAGGAATTTCTTTCCCTTCCATCAGTACTTTTTTGTTGTTCAGATGCATTTCCAGTTGACGGTAAGTAAGCACTTCGATTTCTTCATTGTTATTAGCAGCGTCAGCTCTGCGAAGAACAGCCTTCACACGTGCAATTACTTCTCGAATGGAAAAAGGTTTTGAAATATAATCGTCAGCTCCAATATTGAAACCTGTAATTTTATCATTTTCAGTGTCTTTGGCTGTTAAAAAAATTATGGGAATGGAACTGGTTTTAGAATTATCATGTAACATTTTGGCCATTTTAAAACCGGAAATTTCACCCATCATCACGTCCAGCAAAATAAGGTTGTAAACAGTTAAGTCCTTTTTTAAGGCTTCTTCAGCTGAATAGGCTATATCTACCTGAAAACCTTCAGTTTCCAGATTAAATTGAAGAATTTCACACAAATCTTCTTCGTCGTCAACTACTAAAATTCGGGTGGGACTCATAATTTAAAAATCATTTAAAAGGTTTTTAATGGGTATTTAAATTTTTATGCTACAAAAGAAGGGATTTCTTGTTTCGGAAATATGTAATAATTATTACAAAATTATGACAAAAACTTGATTTGAGAAATTATTCAAAACTAAAAAGGCAACTTCACAGAAGCTGCCTTACAAAACCAATGCATAAACTTGCATCCAAAAGCAGAAGAAAGAGAATTAGAGCTGAGATAACAGAATTTGACAAGTAAAAATGTTGTGCGTATCAATTTCAATCATCTGATCCTGGTAAGAAATAAAATTTACTTTCAGTTTAAATTTTTCCTTATTTATATTAGGTATAATAAAATTTCCATCCAGATCAGTATAAATTTTTTGACCATCATAAATGATTGTCACTCCTGCTAAAGCTTCTTTTGTATTTTTATCTAATACTGTTCCTTTTAAACATTTACTAGCGTTCGACAGCGTTTCATTATTATTTGAGGAAACGTTTTTATCACCTGCGAACAAATACGGTGCACAACTCATAATAAAAGCACACGCAATAACTAAAAATTTTTTCATAGCTTTTCTTTTTAATTGTTTTTATGATTTTTCCTTTTTCTGATGCAAAGGAAAAAAGAAAGTGTGACGTTTTTATTACAAATTTGATACAAGCCTATGAAATAAGTTGCCCGTGCTGTTAAATAAATAAAATCTTGATAATTAGTAAGTTGTGCAAAGAAAAATAGTCGCCAGAAAAGACTTTCAGAAAAAATTAATATTTTCTTTCGGAAATCAATTTTCCATTTTCGTCCCACATGTACCAGGTACCTGTTTTTTCGCCATTAACATAGTGCATCTCATATCGCAAAGTTCCCTGATCGTCCCAGATTCGCCAGGTTCCATGTTTTTTATTATTCAAATATTCTGCTTCTGAAATAAGAACACCTGTATCATTATAGGTTCTCCATGTGCCATGAAACATTCCGTTCAGGTAAGAACGTACTTCTTTGGGCTTGCCATCTGGAAAATAAATAATACACATCCCTTCTGGTTTCCCATCCTTTATGAACATTTCAAGCCGCAAAGCATGATTATCATAAAACTCTTTGTATTCACCTGTATATAATTTGGTCTGAGTGGCATCGGTATAAAACAAACCTTCGCTTTGAACAATGGTAGAATCATTTTTTTGAGCAACGATAGAAATACTGCAAAAGAGAAAACAAATAATGATAGCACTTAACTGACGCATAATTTTTCTTTTTTAAAAAATGAATACTTACAAAGAATCATTGCAAATATAAAGCGAAATACGCTTTATTGATTCACAGACTCAAAAATTTAATATATATTACAAAAAAAAGAATGACTTTTGCCATTCTTTCTTATATTGCCAATATTTTTTTACTGAAAAAATCTTTATCAATAAACTGTATTTTGTGGATCAAAATTTACCCACTCTTCTTTTGTCCAATCTGTTGAACCAAAAGCTCCAATATAAGTAGGCGTTCTATCGAGGAAACTATCAGCCAGTTTAGGATTATCAAAAGAAGCTCCATTGAGCAAAGGCGAACCTGTAGAAAGCAGAAAACTTGATGGAACGGCACTCATACCTGTTTTGGTAGCATCATAAAACGAATTGGCAATTCCTGCTGTTACATTGTCATCAATGATAAGATTATTAAATTCTCTGGTATTAAACCAATTCGTTACCTGATCTTTTGTGATACCACCTGCTCCATTTAATGCTGTAACTTTGGAAGCAACCAATGCACAATTTTGTATATTCAAAGTCATGGAATCCACAGCATTAGCATAAGTAGAGGTTCCATCCAGCAAAAGTCCTGTGTTCCAACCTGCAAACACAGAATTGAACACTGAAAGTGAACTGTTGCGACGAATATGCATACCTGCGCCAAACATGGCATTAACATTTTTATCAGCAGAAGTTTTCCACGGACCAATTAATGTTACATTACAAAATACAGCTTTCGTTTTCGGCTGAAAAGCACTACCATTGCCATCATTGTCCGATTCAAATCCATTTGAAGTAGAAACATCAGCCACACGAGGATTGCGAACACCAAGAGCAAACTGAACTTTTCCAGAATAACCAAAATCAATATCATAGTCATCATCCAATCCGCAATAAGCAATTAAATATTTGGCATTGACTGTTCCTCCAAACCACTCGTAAGAATCGTCTCCACTATAAGAAACTTGAATATGATCAACCGTCGTTCCTCTTCCAACTGCACAAAATGTTAAGCCATTGATTTCATTATCAGGTTGTAGAGCAATACCCGCAAATTCGATTCTTACATAACGAAGTGTTCCGGAATTGTCGTTCGGATCCGTGCCACCACCGTAGAAAATTGCTTTTGATAGACCTTCAATAGTAGGATTAGACTGATTGACGGGAGCACGTCCTACAATAATCACACCCCCCCAATCGCCAGCTGCACGAAGTCCTGGTTCCATTCTCGAAGTAAAAACAATAGGTTTATCAGGTGTACCAATTGCATTAATTTTCCCGCCAGGAAGAATGACCAGACAACCTTTCGTCACCTTATCGCCTTTAATAATAGTTCCTGGATCAATATTCAGAATACCACTCACATTGATTTGTCCCTGCAAAATATAAACAGAATCACTCACCAGATGACGTGTTCCTGTAATGTCCGATTTAAGCACTACTTCATTGCTATTCGAAGAATTTCCATTGTCAGGTGAAGAAACATCATTGTTACTATCGCATGAAGTTAAAAAAACACCTGCACCACAAACAAAAGATAAAAGAACAAAAACACTAAAAATTAATTTCCCTTTTTTCATTTTCTGTTGGTTTTAAATGATACATTTTTTTTAATTTTATACAGCAAAAATAAGAACTACATATTTCAATTTTATTCAAAAAAAATTATGGTTTCGTATAATTGCTGTTACAAAACTGTTTCGAACAGATGATTTCTGAAAAAAGAAAAGATTTTAGAATTTCAGATTGATACCCAAAAGGAAAATAGTTCCCAAATTGTAAATTTGATTATTAAGGACAGAAGATTTTTTCTTTCCATTTTTTGTATATTCATAAGTTTGCTGAGTACGGAAATTTTGAGCCAGCAAATCCTTAATACCAAATTTCAACTCCACTTTTTGTCCAATTTTTTTATTGAAAGAAAAATCCAGTACATTTCGTGGCATTTCATAAATATCGGGAATTACTACTTCGCCTTGATTGATTTGTGCAGCGACAAGAATTCGTTTCCCTATCAAATTGTAAACTAATGAAGAATTGATACCAGCTTTATCATTTTGATAAAACAAAGCAGCATTTACCACATAAGGTGATTGACCTTGCAATGGTCGATTCCGTTCATTTTGCTTATCAGAAAAATGTACTTGACTGAAAATATAAGATGCATTCAAATTAAGACTAAAATTTTTCAGCCATTTTTCAAGCGATTTTTTCAATTCCAGTTCAATACCGTAATCAACAGCACTTTGGGCATTTTTGAATGAAAATTCATTCCCTACTCCAATGTTTACCATTTCAATGGGATGTATGAAATTTTTATAAAATAAAGCCAGTGTGAACGTTTCATTCGGCGAAGGATAATTTTCAAATCGTAAATCTACATTATGAATGGTCGCATCTTTTAAATCTGGATTCCCTCTCACTGAAGTTTTTTCGGTAAAATCATAATAACAAAAAGGAGAAATTTCGCGAAATTCTGGTCGGTTAATGGTATAAGCATAAGCCAAACGCAATAAACTTTTGTTCGTAAAATTAAAAGAAGTATTCAAAGAAGGGAAAAACCGAAAAGCTGGATTTTTTACCGTTACGGGCGAACTGGCATCGTAATAACCATTCAACAAAAGTCGATTGTATTCAGCACGAACACCGCCACTTAAAATAAATTTTTCTACAGGAATCGTTATTGAAAAATATCCTGCTGCTAGCAAATTTTTTGCCTTATAAGTATTTGCTACGTTGGTCTGTTCATCCACGCTGATAACTTTGCCATGACCCAGATAAGGTGCTGTAAACAAATCTTCAAAAGGAATCGAGTTGATTTGTTCATCCGAAAATGGACCATATTCTTTTCGATAAGCGATGCTACGCTCCGAAAAATTTCGAGTTTTATATTCTGTCAAAGCTCCAACTTTATAGGTTGGCAAAATTTTGCCGATTTTAATAGTATTTTCAAAATTTATGTTTGCTCCACTCAGATATTCGTGCGTGGTGGTAAAAAGTCTCCCTAATTCATTGATACTGGGCACATCAGGCAAAACATAAATATATGTTCCTTCAACCGCCTCTTTCATACTCCAATTTTGCCGATCAGGTTCCAATCGATTGGCATAGGAAAAATCAACGTTCCAGTCCAATTTCTTTTGATCTGAATTTTGGAGTTGATGATTGCCACTTAACTGTCCTGAATAAATGGTTCTACTTGAATATTGATTGCTGAAATATTTAAAATTTCCCTGTCGGTAATTATTCCAGCCAAAAGTGTTGGATGTTTTATCTTCACCGATTTGATTCAGTAAATTTTTAAATTCTATTCGCGTTCCGTTTGTAGTTTGATAACCCCAATTGTGCATAAGTCCCCATCTAAAATTGGTAGCATAAATATCTGCTGTGTAACGATACAAATAAATAGGCACTTCATTCATCGCATCAAATTGTTCATACATATTGTTGGTTATATTATCGCGAACCTGATTGGAAGCATTGTAAGAAAGGGAAGTAATGTTTCCTATTTTTGTACCATGATTCAAATTCCATTTTTTACCAATAGAAAACTGAAATTTTTGTGCAGGAAAAGCTTTATAAGATTGTGCAACCCAATTACGATTCAATTGTAGAGCATAGGCATCCTGCACCGTAACAGGTAATAAATTAAGATCGGAAGGAAAATTTACTGGAAGCTCTCTTGCTTTGCTCTCTAATCCAATGATATCCAATGGTTTTGAAGGCAAATGATAGATATTTTTAAAAGTTGATTGATTGTTGTAACCAACACTATATTCAATGTTTAGAAAATTTCCTTCTGGGATATTTTTGGTAAATATTTTAATGAAAGCACCAGTAGCTTCTGCTGGCAATTCTGGAGAAGCAGACTTATAAGTAATGATGTGGTCAATCATGTTGCTGGGAACATTATCGAAAGAAAAAGCTTTTACATCGATTTCACTGCTGGGCGTTGGAGCATTGTTTAACCAGACATTATTATATCGTTGATTCAAGCCACGTACGACTACAAAACGATTTTCCTGAACCGTGATGCCCGGTACCCGTTTGATAACTTCAGAAGCATCCGTATCAAGCGTTTTGCTAATTTGTTGGGAGGAAATTCCATTAACAATTTGAAGAGACGATTTCACTTCCCGTAACAGCGAAAGTTCTGTATCTGTACGAGGTTGAGCAACCACTTGAACACTTTGCAACACCAGCTCAGCTTCTTCCATTTCGATGGTTAAAACCGTAGGAATTCCATTTTGCACCTTTATTTTATTTAATTCTTGCGATTGGTATGAAACGTACGAAATTTTCAATGTATATTCGCCCGGTGACAGATTTTTTATTTGAAAATTTCCATCAATATCTGTCGTTGTCCCCATTTTGGTGTTTTCTATCAAGACAGTAGCACCCACCAGCGGTTCTTTTGATTTTTTATCCAGAATTTTACCCATAATGCTACTTTGAGCTTGTGCTAGAAAAGAAAAGAGAAAGAAAATAAAAATTGGAGTGATACGTAAAAATAAATTTGTTTTCATTGAATTTTAATTTTTTTACGCTGCAAAAGTACGACACGATTATTTCAAATTTGAGAAAAAAATATTACAAAGCGGTTTCTAAAAAGGACTGTTCAGGAGAGAAATATTATGGTAAAGATTTTTATACTTCTCTATTTTAATAATTTTC
This sequence comes from Paludibacteraceae bacterium, assembly GCA_018056165.1. GTDB lineage: Bacteria > Bacteroidota > Bacteroidia > Bacteroidales > Paludibacteraceae > MVYY01. The sequence continues at coordinate 10,025 of JAGPGD010000016.1, forward strand.
TTTTATTGTTTTCAGAAACATATATCCCTTTATTTAACCAAATTCATTAATTTTGCAGAAAAATTTGGATTTTGAATTCAGTACAACTGATGAAAAAAAAGAAGCAGCTTCCCATTCTTGAAAAGGTAACGATTACTGATATTGGTGCCGAAGGTAAAGCTATTGCAAAAGTGAACAATTGCGTAGTTTTTGTCCCTTATGTGGTGCCGGATGACGTGGTCGATTTGCAGGTTACACATAAGAAAAAAAATTACATGGAAGCCCGAGCTGTAAAATTTCATCAATATTCTAATAAACGCTGTCAACCTGTTTGTCAACATTTTGGTATTTGCGGCGGTTGCAAGTGGCAAATGCTTCCTTATTCGGAACAATTATTTTATAAACAGAAACAGGTGGAAGATCATCTTTTACACATTGGCAAAATTCAATTTCCGCCTCTTTTACCTATTTTGCCATCAGATAAAACAGAATTTTACCGAAACAAGCTGGAATTTGCCTTCTCAAATAAACGTTGGAAAACTTCAGAAGAAATGCAGCAACAAAAAAGTCTGAAAAATGAAAATGCTGTGGGATTTCATATTCCAGGAAAATTTGACAAAGTACTGGACATTGAAAAATGCTGGCTGCAAGATGATATTTCTAACAAAATCAGAAATGAAATCAGAAGATACGCCACGGAAAAAGGTTTTAGTTTTTTTGATCTTCGTCGTCAGGAAGGTTTTTTAAGAACAATGATCATACGAACTTCTTCAAATGGAGAGGTTATGGTTGTCATGACTTTTTTTGAGGAAAACAAGAAATATCGTGAAAATTTGTTGCAACATCTTGCAGATACCTTTCCCCAGATTACTTCTCTTTTGTATGTAATTAATCCAAAAGCTAATGACACCATCACCGATCAGGAAATCAATATTTTCAAAGGAAAAGAATATATTTACGAAGCAATGGAAGATTTGAAATTTAAAATTGGTCCCAAATCTTTTTTTCAGACTAATACTTTTCAAGCTTGTAAACTTTATCAAGTAGTAAAAAATTTTGCTCAATTAACAGGTAAGGAACTGGTATATGATTTATATTCTGGAACTGGAACCATTGCCAATTTTATTGCTCGCCAATGTAAACAAGTTATTGGAATTGAATATGTTTCTGAAGCGGTAGAAGATGCCATAGCCAATTCTGATTTGAATCAAATTAAGAATACTTCTTTTTTTGCCGGCGATATGAAAAAAATTATGACACCTGAATTTATTCAACAACAAGGTCAGCCAGATGTAATTATTACTGATCCGCCACGTGTTGGCATGCATGCAGACGTTATCAAAGCCATTCTTCAAACGCATGCCCAGCGAATAGTATATGTGAGTTGCAATTCTGCCACACAAGCTCGTGATTTGAATTTAATGGATGCACAATATCGTGTTGCTGCTGTTCAACCTGTGGATATGTTTCCTCATACGCATCATGTTGAAAATGTAGTATTGCTTGAACATCGGTAAACAAAATATTTTAAATATACTTGAATAAAACTTATAGCTTAAATTTTTAAATTATCATGATTAGTTTTTTTATTTCCATTGGACTTTTAATAGCAGGTTATTTTATTTATGGAAAAATTGCTGAACGTATTTTTGGCATTGATCCCAACAGACCTACTCCTGCTCTTGCCAATCCTGATGGCGTAGATTATATTCCTTTGCCATGGTGGCGGGTATTTTTGATCCAATTTTTAAACATTGCTGGTTTAGGACCTATCTTTGGTGCAATTATGGGTATTATGTTTGGCGAATCAGCTTTTTTATGGATTGTATTTGGAACCATTTTCGCTGGTGGAGTTCATGATTATCTTTCTGGTATGATGTCCATTCGTAACAATGGTGCAAGTTTGCCTGAATTGGTAGGAAATGAACTGGGAAATGGCATCAAGCAATTTATGAGGGTTTTTTCGCTGGCTTTGATGATACTGGTAGGTGCAGTTTTTGTTTCAGGTCCTGCACAACTTCTGGCAAATTTTACTCCTCATGCTATTAATGTAAGTGGATGGATTGTAATTGTATTTACCTATTATATTTTAGCTACTCTGTTGCCCATTGATAAAATTATTGCTAAAATTTATCCATTTTTTGGTTTTGTATTATTATTTATGGCTATTGGAATTTTTTTAGCTCTTATACTCAATAAAGCTCCTATCCCGGAATTCACCGAAGGATTTGCCAATCTTCATCCTAATAAGTTACCTATTTTCCCTATTATGTTTGTTTCCATTGCTTGTGGTGCTATTTCAGGATTTCATGCAACCCAATCTCCACTTATGGCTCGCTGTATTCAAAATGAAAAATTAGGACGTCGTATTTTTTATGGTAGTATGGTTGCCGAAGGAATTGTAGCTTTAATTTGGGCTGCAGCAGCTTCCAGTTTTTTTGGTTCCATTCAAGGATTACAAGAATATCTGGGAACTCTTCCGGCTACTGCTAATAAACCTGCAGTGGTGGTAGATCGTATTTGTAGAGATTGGCTGGGAAATATTGGAGGAGTTATAACATTATTAGGTGTAATAGCAGCTCCACTCACTTCAGGCGATACGGCATTGCGTTCAGCGCGACTGATTGTAGCTGACTTTATTCATCTGGAACAAAAATCTTGGAAAAAAAGGTTGATGATTTCTATTCCTATCTTCATTTTGACTTTTATTGTCCTACAAATTAATTTTGATGCTTTGTGGAGATATTTTGCTTGGTGCAACCAAACATTGGCTGTTTTTACGCTTTGGTCTATCACTGTTTATCTGGCAAAAAGGCACAAGGGTTATTGGATTTCTCTTATCCCAGCAGTATTTATGACGTGCGTTAGTGTAAGTTATATTTGCATTGCACCTGAAGGATTTCAATTACCTCAGCATCTTTCTTATCTTATCAGTGCAATTGCTTGTGTTGTGGTTATATTTTTCTTTTATCGTTTTATTTACCTTAATAAGGAAAAATTATTAACTGAAAATCAATTATTTAATAAAAAATGATTCAAAAAAGTTCAAAATTGAATCTTTCTCGTTGAAAATTGACTAATTTTACATTTTTTTTAACAGTACAAAAAGTACTTTCTAAAAAGCAGTATTACTGTAATTGCTTATTTTTCGCAAAGAATGAAAAAGACATTCTATGAAAAAGCAAATAAAATAATTTTTTTTTAAATACCTAAACAGATATGGCGATAACTGTTCGAGAAGTAACTACTAAAAAACAATTAAAACAATTTGTGTGGTTTGGCATCAATTTGTATAAAAATAACAAGTATGCTGCTCCTCCTTTGTTTATAGATGATTATACCAATTTAACCAAAGGGAAAAATCCTTCACTGGATTTTTGCGAAGCTGCTTATTTTTTAGCTCACGATGAGAAAAACAAAATAGTGGGTAGAATTGCAATGATTATTAATCCTGTTGCTAATGAAACCTGGAATCAGAAAAATGCACGTTTTGGTTGGATAGACTTTATAGACGATTACAATGTTTCCAAAGCTCTCTTTGATACTGCTGTAACGTGGGCAAAATCCAAAGGGATGAAAGCTATTCATGGACCCCTTGGTTTTACTGATTTTGATCACGAAGGGACATTGATTGAAGGTTTTGACCGTTTAGGCACATTGGCAACTATTTATAATTATCCTTATTATCCTGAACATATTCAACGATATGGCTTTGTAAAAGATGTAGACTGGTTGGAATTTTTAATTACCATTCCCAATAAATTTCCTGAAAAATATTTCAGAATTGCTGAACTTGTTAAAGAAAAATATCATCTTACTCCCAAAAAGTTTAAAAATCGCAAATATTTAGTCGAGAAATACGGAGATAAAGTTTTTGATTTACTGAACACTTGTTATGAAGGTTTATATGGTTTTACAAAATTAAACGATGCACAAAAGAAATTCTATATCAAACTCTATTTTAGTTTTTTTCGTTTAGATACAGTTTCCATTGTTACTGACGAAAACGATGAAGTAATAGCATTGGGAATAGCTATGCCCAGCTTGACGAAAGCTCTTCAGAAAGCAAAAGGAAGGCTTTTCCCGCTTGGATGGTTCTATCTATGGAGAGCAATTCAAAAAAATGACATTGTTGATTTATATTTAATGGCTGTACATCCTCGTTATCAAAATAAAGGAGTTAATTCCATAATATTTGCTGAATTGATGCCGAAATTTGCTAAAAATGGTTATAAATTTGCTGAAAGCAATCCGGAATTAGAAACAAATGTACGGGTTATGAATCAATGGGAAAATTTTGAATATATCAATCATAAAAAAAGAAGAGCTTATAGACTTGAAATATAAAATATCTCTCGTATAAAATATTTTTTCAATTCAGAAAATTTTGATGAAGACTCCACACGTCCACTTTAACTTTAAAAAGTTTGAATGTGGTGAAGCCCAATTATAATGTACTTTTGATTTAAAATTAGATTATTATGACACGTAAATTCGATTTTTTAGTAATTGGTGGAGGGATTGCTGGGATCAGCTTTGCTCTTAAAGTTGCTCCTTATGGAAAAGTAGCCTTGCTTTGTAAAACAACATTAGAGGAATCCAATACGTCGCTTGCCCAGGGAGGAATGGCGGCCGTTTTTTATCCTCCCGATAGTTTTGAAAAACATATTCAAGACACTTTAATTTCCGGAGATGGACTCTGCAATATTGAAGCTGTGAAAAAAGTCGTTTATAATGCCCCTGAACAAATCAAACAACTGATTGAATGGGGTGTACAATTCGATAAAACAAAAGATGGAAAATTTGATCTTCACCGAGAAGGTGGACATTCAGAATTCAGAATTCTTCACAAAAAAGATTATACAGGTTATGAAATTCAAAAAAAATTAAATGAACGGGTTCGAAATACTCCAAATATTGAAATTTTTGAACATCATTTTGCCATTGATATACTTACACAACATCATTTAGGCGAAATAGTGACTCATCATACTCCTAATATTGAATGTTATGGTGCTTATGTGCTGGACGAAACCAACGATGAAATTCATACGTTTTTATCTAAAGTCACTTTGCTGGCAACAGGAGGAATTGGCGGTGCCTATCTTACATCTACCAATCCACCTATTGCAACTGGTGATGGAATAGCAATGGTTCATCGTGCTCGTGGCGTGATAAAAGATATGGAATTTGTTCAATTTCATCCAACTGCCCTTTATCAACCGGGTGTAAAACCTTCTTTTTTGATCTCGGAAGCTATAAGAGGTTATGGTGCTGTGTTACGTACTAAAGATGGAAATGAATTTATGTATAAATATGACGAAAGAAAAGAACTTGCACCGCGCGATATTGTAGCAAGAGCTATTGATAACGAAATGAAACTCCGTGGGGATGAATATGTTTATTTAGATGTGACCCATAAAGATCCAAAAGAAACAAAAAAGCAGTTTCCGCTTATTTATAAACGTTGTCGTGAATTAGGTATCAATATCACGAAGGATTACATTCCAGTAACTCCTACCCAACATTATTTATGCGGAGGAATCGCTGTGGATTTGGATGCCCGTTCATCCATCAATAGGCTGTATGCAGCAGGTGAATGTTCTTGCACCGGTTTGCACGGAGCCAATCGGCTGGCTTCCAACTCATTGATTGAAGCCATTGTATATGCAGATGCCGCTGCCAAAGATGCAATAAAACAAGTGAATTCTTTTTCGTTTAAAGAAGGTATTCCCGACTGGAACGACGAAGGAACAACTTATCCTGAAGAAATGGTGCTGATTACCCAAAGTGTCAGAGAAGTGGAGCAAATTATGAATACTTATGTAGGAATTGTTCGTTCCAATTTACGTTTGAAGAGAGCCATGACTCGGCTGGAAATTTTGTTCCGTGAAACAGAAGACTTATTTGACCGCTCAGTTGTTTCACGTCAAATTTGCGAACTAAGAAATATTATTAGTGTCTCTTATCTTATTATAAAACAAGCAACTTTCCGAAAAGAGAGCCGCGGTTTGCATTACAACATTGATTATCCATATCATGCCGATACCGTGTGAACAACTCGTCTCTTTCTTTTGTTATTAAAATAGCAAAAAGAATAGTATTACAGAATGAAACAAGTGTTGTTAATATTATTGGGATGTTTATTTATTCTAAAAATAGAAGCAAACTCCTATTTTCAGGACAAATCTCATTCACTGAACTATCCTCAAAATGTGAAAGTTGATGTTACTTCTCTCAATTGGATGAAATTAAGTAATGATTCCAGCGAAAACGAAGGTCCTCTAACAGGAAATCCTGTAAGTTTTTCAACTACATCTGAAGGAATTTATCTTACTTTGAGAAATGGAAAGTACGACGTTCAGTTGTTTGCTCTGACAGGACAATTATTATGGAGTGGCAATCTTGTTCAAGGACGATTTTTTATTCCAGTTCGTCAAGGAATTTATTTTTTACGTATCAATGGGAAAAGTTATAAAGTAATATGTAAATAATTAGCACTTTAAATTTAATAAGGAATAATTCAAAATAAGTATTTAGCTTAAAAAAATTGACCTATCCAAATCATTAAATCTTTATGATAAAGCACATTGTTCTTTTTCAACTGGCAGAATTTGCTGAAGGAAAAACGAAGAAAGAAAATGCTCAGTTTATCAAAACCGAATTAGAAAAACTTATTAATGTAATTCCTCAGCTCAAAAAAATTGAAGTGGGGCTCAATCATCCCGAAGCACCTCAATATAATTATGATATTGCTCTATATTGCGAATTTAATTCACTGAACGATTTAAATATTTATCAGGAACATCCGGCACATAAAGAAGTTTCTGAATATGTCGGAAAAATAAAAACGAGTCGTGTAGCTGTGGATTATGAAGTGTAAATTAAGCAATTAAAAAATTAATCATTTGTTCCGCAATTGAGCTCCTAATTTTTCAGCAAAATTTTTCATTAGCTTTTTCATAATGGCATCAATTTGCTCATCAGTTAAAGTTTTCGTTTCATCTTGCAAAATAAAACTTACTGCATAGGATTTTTTACCGGGAGCAATATTTTCCCCTTCATAAACATCAAACAATTGAACTCTTTTCAATAGCTTTCGTTCCGTTTCATAAGCAATTTTCTCTATTTCAGCAAAATTTACATTTTTGTCAAGCAGTAATGCCAGATCACGACGAACTTCAGGAAATTTGGGAATCTCTGTAAAACTTATTTTGTGATTTTTTATTAATGCTAAAAGTAAGTTCCAGTCCAAATCAGCATAATAAACTTCTTGCTCTATATCGAATTTTTTTAAAACGTTAGAATGTACAATGCCAAAAATTCCGATTTTTTTCCCTTTTTCATTTAGATAAACTAAGGCTTTGCTTAGCAAATCGTCCGAAAATTCCTGAACATGAAGTTGACGACGTTTTATTCCTAACCGCAAGAAAATATTTTCTATATAAGCTTTTAGTTCAAAAACCGTGGTTTTTTCTTGTGGTGCTGTCCATGATTGGGGATGTTTGTTCCCTGTCAACCAAAGTGCCAGATGAAATTCTTCTCGATAAGGCGAAAGAATATCATTATCACGCTTATTTTGAGGAAAATAAAAATAACAAGTGCCAAATTCGTAGAATTTCAAATCGAAATTTTGCCGGTGAATATTATAAATAATATTTTCCAATCCACCAAAAAGCATTGTTTGACGCATCACACTCAAGTCAGAACTCAAAGGATTGAGAATTTTTACACAATTTTCAAGTGGAAACGAATAAAGCGGAACATAATAGCTGCTTTTAGTAAGTGAATTATTTACTACTTCGTTAAATCCTTGAGATGTAAGTTGTTCTGAAATAATATTCTGAAGTTTGAAAGTATCTGGTTTTTTCCAGTAACTTAAAGTGGAAACAATGCGTTCAGTTATTTCTACCCTGTTGTATCCATAAATTCTGAGAATATCTTCGATTACATCTACATCACGCTGCACATCGACTCGATAAAGAGGTATTCGCAAATAATAACCTTCTTCGTTCATTTCTATGATTCTTATTTCCAGTGCTCTCAAGATAGTATTGATGACACTCCTTTCTATTTTCTCCCCAATTAAATTATCAATTTTTTCATAAAGTAGTCTAACTTCAGCAGGACGAATAGGTTTAGGATAAACATCAATAATTTCACTTGAAATTTCACCACCAGCTATTTCCTGAATCAACAAAGCACAACGTTTCAGGGCATAAATGGTATTTTCAGGATCGCAACCCCGTTCAAAACGAAAAGAGGCATCCGTATTCAAGCCATGCCGACGAGCTGTTTTACGAATTGAAACAGGATTAAAATAAGCACTTTCAATAAAAATATTCTGCGTGGTTTCTGTCACCCCAGAATCTAATCCACCAAAAACTCCACCGATGCACATGGGCTCTTCTGCATTGCAAATCATCAAATCTTCTGCACTAAGCTTACGTTCTACTCCATCGAGTGTTATAAAAGTTGTTCCTTCAGGCAAATTTTTTACTATTACTTTACCACCTTTTATTTTGTCTGCATCGAAAGCATGCAACGGTTGCCCTATTTCATATAGAACAAAATTTGTTATATCGACTATATTATTTATTGGACGAATGCCAATGGCTTTTAAATAATTTTGCAACCACTGTGGTGATTCTTTTATTTTCACTCCTGAAATAGTTACAGCCGAATAACGCTTGCAAGCCTCTGTATTTTCAATGATTACAGGAATAGTTAAAGACTGATTTTGCACTTTGAAATTTTCAACGGAAGGTTTTATTAAATGAATGGCTTTATCCCTGATAGAGAAATAAGCAGCCAGATCACGAGCTACTCCAAAATGAGAAGTAGCATCTGCTCTATTTGGTGTAAGATCTATTTCGAAAACAACGTCAGTTTCAATTTTGTAATACTCTTTTGCTGGCGTACCAGGAATTGCATCATCTGGCAAAACAATTATTCCTTCGTGACTGGTGCCAATACCAATTTCGTCTTCGGCACAAATCATCCCATAAGATTCAACTCCACGAATTTTAGAACGCTTAATGATAAAAGTTTCTTCACCTGCATTAAGTTTTGTTCCCACTGGTGCAACAACTACCTTTTGTCCTGCAGCCACATTGGGAGCTCCGCAAACAATTTGCAAAGGTTCAACTTCACCAATGTTGACTGTCGTCACAAATAAATGATCAGAATTTTCATGCGGCTGGCAAGTCAAAACTTCACCAATTACCAATCCTTCCAAACCACCTTTCACAGAAGAAATTTCTTCATAACTATCCACTTCCAAGCCTATAGAAGTTAATATCTCTGCTAATTCATCAACGGGAAGATGAATATCAATATACTGCTGTAACCAATGATATGATAAATTCATAATTTACAATTTATTACAATCAACCCAACAGGGTTTTTTGTTCCATTTTTTATAGTTTGCAAAGATAAGTTTTTTAAAAGACATATAAAATTGATTTTTATCTTAAGCAAAAGATTTTTGTAAAAAAATAAAATTTAAACATAAAAAAGTAACAAATAAAAAACAACAAAAAAAGATGTAAAAAAAGTACAATTTTTAAAAATTGTACTTATATTTGCAAATATAATTTATTGATAATTTTTAGCTTAACTATTTTTTTTTCAACAAATTCATATTCATTTTTTTAAAAAATTCTCTGTTGTATTCTTTGTATAAAAAATAAAAAATTAACATTAAAAAAATTAATGCCATGAAACAATCATTCAATTTACTTTTGATTCTATTGTTGGGAGTTCAATTTCTTTCTTCACAAATTATTAAGGAATTCCCAATTGCAGTTGGCAGTGAAGCTGCTTCGGCTTTGTCGGCAGCATTCGATGGCACCAATTATTTAGTTCCAATTCAGGGAGATGACAATAGTGAATACACGCTTACGGCTCAATTTATCAGTAAAGCGGGAGAGTTGTCAGGAAATAGAATTGATTTAAATGCTTATGGACCAGTTGCTCCAATAGCTATTTTCGATGGTACCAATTATCTCCTGGTTTGGGTGGACGCTGAACATCATCTTTATGCTCGTTTTTTAAATCCTTCCGGTCAATGGCAGGGAGATGCAATTTTAATAGCTTCAGATGTGATTTTCGATTTACGTCCTTTTAATGTGAGCTATTCCGGTTCTAATTTTTTGGTTGCTTATGTAAAATCGGATTTTGGATTATACGGACAATTATTTGATAAATCGGGAAATCTGAATGGAAGTTCCTTTTTTATCAATAATTTTGGCATTACCGACCCGCAAGATGAAGGTTCTAAAGAATTCAACATGGCTTTTGATGGAACGAACTATCTGATTGTTTGGTTTAAGCATAGTGAGAATGAGAATCATTCTATTTTAGGCCAGTTCGTCGGCAAAAATGGAACTTTGGTAGGAAATGCTTTTACTATCGATCCGCCCTCACCTGATCATAATCCGGTAAGTTTGATTTTTGATGGAAACAAATATGTTATCAGTTACGATATTTGTTTTAATCCCGATAGTCCTTATGATTGTGATGATCACGGAGCTTATTTCAGATTTGTTTCGACCAGTGGTACTGTAGGAGAAAGATTTACTTTAGCGGAAACAGCTGGCGTACACAATGCTTTTACTTTTGTATGCTCGGATGGAAATAATTATCTGTTTACATGGGAAAGTCAGTCGTTATCCGATAATTCTGCCGATATTTATATAAAAGGAAGATATTATAATATGTCGGGTACGCCATTGGGTGAAGAATTTAATATATTTACCGTTCCCGGTTCTGAAGGAAAAATTCCACTTGGTGGTGTAATGTTGTTTGATGGTAATAATTTTTTGGTTGGAGTTACAAAGGCTGTTCTTGGAGAAACAGGATTTAGCGATGGAGATGTTTATGGTGTTTTGGTTCAAAAATATCCATCTGGTTTAAATAATCCACAAAATAATGAAAAAATCACGCTTTATAATTACCCAAATCCATTTGCCAACGCAACAACTTTTTACTTTCAATTACCTCTTAGATCAAAAGTATCCTTGATAATTTATGATGCACTGGGAAAGCAATTGATGACAGTGATTGACGAAACTTTGGATGCAGGAGAGCATCAAATTCCGTGGCAGGCAAACAATCTCAGTGGAGGGTTTTATTTTTACAAAATTCAAACAAATAACTTCAACGAAACCAATAAATTAGTAATATCGAAATAATAATGAGTTATTAATAAACCAATAAAATTTTTAATTCATGAGGCGTATAATTTTACGCCTCTAATTTTATTAAAATTACAATTGATTAAAATTCAAATAATTAAATAATTAGAGATAAAGGAATTGATTTTTAAACTTCAATAAATTTACAAATCCCCTTATACAGGCCAATTTGAACATTCAATAAATTAACCCTATTTTAAAGATTCTTCTAATAGTTTTTTATGTTTTTACAGTCAAAAAAACAATATTTTTATTTTTAATGTAAGGTTCTTCTTTATCTTGTTAAATATAATGCTTTTTTTACTGGAATTTTTAAAAAGAAACTTCTATTATAAAATAAAGTTTATTTCTGCTCATTACCTTATAGTTAAAATTTTTGCTAAGATCGAGCAAAATTGATATTTATTTTTAAAATTTGACGAAAAGCCTTAACAAAAAGGAGAAAAGACTTTGAAAAATGAAAACACTTTTTTAACTTTGCATTGAAAAAATAAAAGGAAGTGTGGGTGAGTGGCTGAAACCATCAGTTTGCTAAACTGACGTACGGGCAACCGTACCACGAGTTCGAATCTCGTCGCTTCCGCCATAAAAATTAATTACTTATCAAACGCTCTATTTTTAAATTCTTACCTTAATTTTTTATTTCCTTCTTCTATAAATAAATTTGTTAGAAAAACATCTTTTTTTTAAACATTCAAATGTTTGTAGTATCTTTGAATGCTCAAATTTATATTAATTTACAATAAATTATTACAATAAATTAATTATTTATGGAAAAGACAAAAAAAATTATTTTACCTGAAAAAGAAATACCTTTCCAGTGGTATAATATTGTTGCAGAACTACCAAATAAACCTATACCTATTCTTCATCCTGCAACAAAACAACCTATTAAAGAAGAAGATTTATATCCTATTTTTGCAAAGGAATTATCTCATCAAGAACTTAATCAAACTGATTTATGGATTGATATTCCAGAAGAAGTACGGGAAAAATATAAAACTTATCGACCCACTCCTTTGGTAAGAGCTTATGAACTGGAAAAAGCTTTAGACACTCCTGCTCATATTTATTACAAAAATGAAAGTGTCAGCCCGGCAGGTTCACATAAACTAAATACTGCTTTAGCTCAAGCTTATTATTGTAAAAAAGAAGGAATTACTAACATTACAACTGAAACTGGTGCTGGACAATGGGGAACTGCTTTAGCTCTTGCTGCTAAATTTTTTGGTTTGGAGTTAACTGTTTATATGGTAAAAATTAGTTACGAACAAAAACCTTATCGTCGTTCATTGATGCAATTGTGGGGAGCTCAGGTAATTCCTTCCCCAAGCAATACTACTAAAGCTGGACAAAAAATTTTAGCTGAACGTCCAAATTATATGGGCAGTCTTGGAACAGCCATTTCTGAAGCAATAGAACTTGCTACGGAAAAACCAAATTGTAAATATACTTTGGGAAGTGTTCTTAATCACGTTTCACTTCATCAAACTGTAATAGGATTAGAAGCTGAAAAACAAATGGAAATAGCAGGAGAATATCCTGATATAGTTATCGGATGTTTTGGTGGTGGTTCAAATTTTTCGGGAATTTCTTTTCCATTTATTCGTCACAATATTAGAAATGGTAAAAAAACACGTTTTATAGCTGCTGAACCTACTTCTTGTCCAAAATTAACACGGGGAATATTTGAATATGACTTTGGTGATGAAGCTGGTTATACGCCTCTTTTACCCATGTTTACCTTAGGACATAATTTTGCTCCTGCACATATTCATGCGGGTGGACTGCGTTATCATGGTGCTGGAACAATTGTAAGTCAATTAATGAAAGATAATTTAATGGAAGCAGTTGATATAGATCAACTTGATTCGTTTAAAGCCGGTTTGCTCTTTGCTCAGACAGAAGGAATTGTTCCTGCTCCAGAATCAGCACATGCTATTGCTGCTACTATAAATGAAGCTTTAAAAGCAAAGGAAGAAGGAACTCCAAAAACTATTTTATTTAATTTATCAGGACATGGGTTTTTAGATATGTCAGCCTATGATCAATATTTATCTGGCGAATTAACTAATTATACTTTAACAGAGGAAGAAATTACCAGAAATGTTAACAAATTAGAACATCTGGTTTAATAATTGGTAGTTGTATTTCAAAGCAAGTACAAACTTATTTTGTTTGTCTTGCTTTTTTCAAATTATAAGTTAGCAAAAATAGTAAGTTGTTTTTGTTTATTATCTTGATTTTGCCAATGAAAAAAATCTACAAAAAATGAAAAGAAAAATTATTTTATTTTCTTTTATCAATATGGTTTTTATTTTGTTTTTCACAGGCTGCATTTCAAAAACAGTGAAAACAAAAATATTGGAATATTCCAATAAGTTTTATCTAACTTCAGATACCGCGAAAGGAGGTTTATCACTTTCTATTCAGATAGAAATGCCAATAAAATTTCGCGATAAAAATGTATTGGATACTATTCAGAAACAATTGATTTCCAAAATATTTGGTGAAGAATATCAGTCGTTGCCACTTGATTCGGTAATTCCAGCTTTTGCAAATAGCCAGCGAGATGACTATTTGGAAAACAATTTAGCCATGTTACAACTATTAAAAAAAGACAGTCCCTATAATTTTAATTACGAGCATAATATTGAGGCATTTGCACTTTGGGACGATCAAAATATCTTTTCTTATGGCATCAAGCGATATGTTTTTATGGGAGGAGCTCATGGATTAAGCAACCATATTTTACTAAATTTTGATTTGAAAACTGGAAAACAAATTACAGAAAAAGATTTATTTAAAGATAATTATAAGGAATTCCTTACAGAATTATTGGTCAATCGTTTTATAGAAGAAAATAAAGAACTTAGTTCTATTGATGATTTAAAAAAAACCGATTATTGGGTTGACTCTATCCGACCAAATGATAATTTTTACATTACCGATGAAGGAATAAGTTATATTTTCAATCCTTATGAAATTGCTTCGTATTATGTGGGTGAAACAGAAATTTTTTTGCCCTATGCTCGTTTGAAAAATATTTTAAAACCAGGTAATCCGATTGAATACCTTTATAGTAAAAAATAACACAAACTACCGTTTAAAATATGAACTCATTTTTTGAACTCATAAAAACTCGTCGCAGCATTCGCAAATATTCAGCAGAAAAAATTGAACCAGAAAAAATTTCTCAAATCACAAAAGCTGCATTGATGTCTCCTTCTTCAAAAAGAAGCAATCCGTGGGAATTTATTGTGGTTCAAGATGTTCAAATGCTGGAAAAATTGGCAAATTGTAAACCAAACAGTTCACAATTTCTCGCTCATGCTCCATTGGGCATAGTTGTTATTGCCGACACAACAAAAAGCGATATTTGGATAGAAGATGCCTCAATTGCTTCTATTATTATTCAACTGCAAGCACACGATCTGGATTTAGGAAGTTGTTGGATCCAGGTTTATAACAGAAAAAAAGATGAACAGACTTCTGCTGAAGATTACATCAAAGACTTGCTTCAGATTCCAGAGCAATATTCTGTTCTCTGCATTATTTCGATAGGTTATCCCAATGAAGTTCGCAAACCTCATGAAGAAGAAAAACTCCAGTACGAAAAAATTCATAATGAGAAATTTTGATTATTTTTTCGCTGGAAAAATCTTTTAACTTGTCGTTTTTACATTTTAAAAATAATTTTCAATAAGGGAACAAAAGCTTTTTGCGATTCAATCAATTTTTCAAGTATTTAATTCATGGACATTGTACTGATTGGTGCTGGAAATGTAGCAACTCAAATTGCTAAAACTTTCCAGAAAAAAAATATTTCGATCAAGCAAATTTATAGCCGAACATTAGAAAATGCACAAAAGCTTGCTAAAGAAATAAATGTTTCGTTTACAAATAATTTGGCAGAAATTGACCGTCAGGCTGATGTCTATTTTTATGCAGTGAAGGACAGTGCTTTAGAAGAAATTATCAGAAAAATTAATATTCGAGAAGGTTTACATATTCATACCGCTGGAAGCATTCCTATCAGTGTTTTTGAAGGATTTGCAGAAAAATATGGCGTATTTTATCCGTTGCAAACATTTTCAAAAACAAGAGAAATAGATTTTACTCATATTCCCATTTTTATTGAAGGGAATTCACCAGTATCCGAGCAGCAAATTTTTCAATTGGCTCATTTACTGTCTGATAAAATTTTTATTGCTTCTTCAGAACAACGGCAACTCATTCATTTATCGGCAGTTTTTGCCTGTAATTTTTCCAATCACATGTTTAATATTGCCAGTGAAATAGTGGCACATGCTGGATTTTCTTTTGAAATTTTGAAACCTTTAATTGAAGAAACTGTTCAGAAGTTAAATGCTATGACGCCTTTTGAAGCTCAAACAGGACCAGCTGCACGAAACGATGAAAAAGTCATTCAAAAGCACCTTTCTCTTTTAACAAATCAACCCGAATTAGCCAATATTTACAAAATTATTTCGGAACATATTTCTAAAACTTATTCTAAACAGTAAAAATCAAGTAAAATTTTTTGTTCTATGCCCATAAAATCCTACTTGAAAATTGTTCGTTTGCCTGATTTAATTTTTATAGCTTTCATTCAATATGCTATGTATCGGGCTATTATCATTCCTTTGCTGATGACGGGAGGATTTGATGATATTTCAAATTATGTTCATCTGGGGCTTTTGATACTGTCAACCGTTTTTATTGCCGCAGGCGGTTATGTGTTGAATGATTATTTTGATGTAAAAATTGATCGCATCAATCGTCCAGATAAAATGATTGTTGATAAGGAAATACCTCGTCGAAAAGCTATGATTTATTATCAAATTTTCACGGCAATAGGCGTTATTTGTGGCTTGATTTTATCTTGGTGGGCTAAAAGTTTTACGTTAGGACTCATTTTTATCATTACGCCAGGTTTGCTTTGGTTTTATTCATCTAGCTATAAACG
Source organism: Paludibacteraceae bacterium (assembly GCA_018056165.1). Taxonomy (GTDB): domain Bacteria; phylum Bacteroidota; class Bacteroidia; order Bacteroidales; family Paludibacteraceae; genus MVYY01. Next base: position 26,171 of record JAGPGD010000016.1, read on the forward strand.
TCAGCTTTTAATTGGAAATTTGGTAGTAGCTTTTCTTTCAGCTATTTGTATTTTGCTGCCTTCTATTATGGAATTGGCTTTTCTTAAAATACAATATGGTAATTTGATTTATCAAACGCCACTTCCTAAAAAAATTTATAGCTGGACAGGCGGATTTGCCTTTTTTGCTTTTCTTTGTACTTTCATTCGCGAAATTATAAAAGATATGGAAGACATAGAAGGCGACAAAGAACTGGAATGCAGAACTTTACCTATTGTTTGGGGTATTCAGAAAACGAAAAATTTGATTTATCTTCTCATTATCTTTGTTATTGTCAGCTTAATGTTAACCAATAATTTTCTAATCCCCTTTCAGGGAACTTTTACGTTGAAATATATTATTTTCGGACTGGTAATTCCTTTTTTCTGTCTGGCATTTTTAATTGCAAAATCGAAAAGTCAAAAAGATTTTCATCAAACTGCTACTTTTTTAAAAATTATTATGCTGATTGGCGTTCTATATAGTTTTGTATTTTATTTTCTTGAAGCCAAAGAATTTAATATTCCTTTTTTTAGTGTGTTTATTTCTTCTCAATAAACTAACGCAACTAATTAATTATCAACATGAAAAAATTAATTTTTGTGCTTATGACTTCTTTTCTAATTGCTTGTAGCCATCAGGAATCACAAACTCCTTCGATTCAGGATTTTAAATATTCAGTTGATCGATTTGCAGATATTGAAATTTTACGTTATCGTGTTCCTGATTTTGAAGAACTTTCTCTTCAACAAAAAGAATTGATTTATTATCTTAGTCAAGCTGCTCTTGAAGGTAGAGATATTATTTACGATCAGAACAACAAATTTAATTTATGCGTTAGACGAACTCTGGAAGCTATTTATACAAATTATCGTGGAAATAGAAAGTCAGGAGATTTTCATCAATTAACTGTTTATTTGAAACGTGTCTGGATGAGCAATGGCATTCATCATCATTATGCTGAAGATAAATTTATTCCTGAATTTTCGCAGGTTTTTTTTATTGAAGCAGTAAAAAGTATTGATCCTTCACAATTACCTTTGCTAAAAGGCGAAACCGTTGATGATTTGCTTAAAAAATTAATTCCCGTTATTTTTGATCCAACCGTTTATCCAAAAGGTACCAATCAAGCTGAAGGAGTAGATTTGATTCTTACTTCAGGAAATAATTATTATGAAGGTGTAACTCAAGAAGAAGCTGAAGATTTTTACAATAAAATGATCAATCCAAACGATAAAGCTCCCATTTCTTATGGACTAAACAGCAAATTAGTAAAAGAAAATGGTATTATTCATGAAAAGACTTATCAGATAAATGGTTTATATGGCGAAGCAATAAAGCGTATTGTTTACTGGCTTGAAAAAGCAGCAGAAGTTGCTGAAAATCAACAACAGAGAGAGGTAATTAATACCTTGATTCATTATTATCGAACAGGCGATTTAAAAATTTTCAATGATTATTGTATAAAATGGGTGCAAGATACCACATCAATGGTTGATTTTATCAATGGTTTCATAGAAACTTATGGCGATCCATTAGGATTAAAAGGTAGTTGGGAAGCTCTGGTTGATTATAAAAATTTGGAAGCAACAAAACGTACAGAAATCATCAGTAAAAACGCCCAATGGTTTGAAGATCATTCACCTATTGACAAACGTTTTAAAAAAGAACAGGTAAAAGGCATTTCAGCAAAAGTAGTAACAGCAGCAATGTTAGGTGGCGATTGTTACCCTTCTACACCCATTGGTATTAATCTGCCTAATGCCGATTGGATTCGTCATGATTATGGTTCAAAATCTATTACGATTGAAAATATAACGGAAGCTTACGACCAAGCTGCTTTGAAAAGCGGTTTCAATGAAGAATTTATGTGGAGTGATATAGAACGTGAACGAGCAAAAAAGTATGGCTCTTTGACCAACAATTTGCATACCGATTTACATGAATGTTTGGGACATGGTTCAGGAAAACTTTTGCCTGGTGTTAATCCCAATCGATTAAAAGCTTATGGTTCAACTATAGAGGAAGCCCGAGCCGATTTGTTTGGACTTTATTTTCTATCCGATCCAAAAATGATAGAGCTCGGCTTATTGCCTGATAACGAAGCTTATAAAGCGGAATATTATCAATATATGATGAATGGCTTACTTACACAACTTACGCGTATTCAGCCAGGAAAAAACATTGAAGAAGCTCACATGCGTAATCGCCAATTAATTGCCAATTGGGTGTATCAGAAAGGTTTGCCTGAAAAGGTGGTAGAATTGAAAAAGAGAGACGGAAAAACTTTTGTGGTCGTTAATAATTACGAAAAATTACGTTCACTTTTTGGGATGTTATTGGCTGAAATTCAGAGAGTAAAATCTACTGGTGATTACGATGCAGCAAAAAATCTGGTAGAAAATTATGGCATTAAAGTAGATCCTGTTTTGCATCAGGAAATTTTGGAACGTTACAAGAAACTCAATCTTGCTCCTTATAAAGGATTTGTTAATCCAGTTTATACTCCTGTTATCAACAAAAAAGGAAAAATAGCAGATGTCAAAATTTCTTACGATGAAGATTTTGTAGAACAGAATTTACGTTACTCGAAAAATTATTCTCACCTTCCAACATTCAATTGAATTTGATAATAAGTAGAAAAGAATAAAAAAATCATTGTTATTCTTTTAGAAGGAATTGCTTGATAAAATTTTTTGTTCGACTAACAAAATACCTCGAGGCTTGTTTCGAGGTTATTCATTTAAATTTTTGGTTTGCCATTCAACAATCATAATTGAGAATAACTTTAAGTAATATTTTGTGCAATTTTTTTAAAAAAATCCGTTTCTGCTATTAAATATATTATCTACCATTACAACTGATTAACAATTTTTTCCATCTTTTTTGTTAATGATTTTCTATAATATTTTTTTAGTCATTAATAAATAATCAGTACCTTTGTGCTCAAAAATTGCAATGTCTACATTACAAAATGAGTCAATCAATAGAACATTCAGGTATTGTTGAACAAATTAATGGTGAGCAAATAAAAGTGCTGATTATGCAGCAATCGGCATGTAGCGAATGTCATGCTAAAAGTTTATGCTCTATTGCTGATAAAAAAGAAAAAATTATTGAAGTAATCAGTTCTGATCCTACTTTAAAAGTGGGTGACAGAGTGATTATTTATGGAGAAAGTTCAATAGGACTTCAAGCAGTATTATTGGCTTTCATCATACCTTTCGTATTAATTTTTTTAGCTTTGTTTATATTTCAACATTTCATTGAAAATGAATTAATAGCAGGAATTTTAGCCATTCTGGTGCTCGTTCCTTATTATCTTATTCTTTTTTTATCGAATAAACGATTAAAAAACAAGTTTCAATTTAAAATTAAAAAAGAAGATACAATTTAAGGAAGTAAATTTTTTTTTGAACAACTTTAAACTCAAGAGATAAATTAAAATGAATGTAATATTAATTTCAGTACTTTCTTTAGGAGGAATCGGGGCACTATCGGCTCTGATTTTATATTTTGTGGCACAAAAATTTCAGATTTTCGAAGATCCGCGAATTGACGAAGTTGAAGCAGTTTTACCTGCCGCTAATTGCGGAGGCTGTGGTTATCCAGGATGTCGAGCTTTTGCAACTGCTTGTGTTAAAGCTGAGTCGTTAGATAATTTGGTTTGTCCAGTTGGTGGAGCTCCCGTAATGGAAAAAGTAGCCTCTATTTTAGGAAAAACAGCAGCAACCATCACTTCAACGATTGCTGTAGTGCGATGTGGTGGGAGTTGTGAATATCGTCCTCGTGTCAATGTTTATGACGGAGTAAAAACTTGCGCCATTGTTCATCAACTTTATCAGGGAGAAACACTTTGTAGTTGGGGTTGTCTGGGTTTTGGCGATTGTGAAGCTGTTTGTACTTTTGATGCTATTCATATCAATCCACAGACCCTGTTACCTGAAGTTGATGAAGAAAAATGTACTTCATGTGGACTTTGTGTAAAAGCTTGCCCGCGAAATATTATTGAGCTTCGTCAGAAAGGTCCCAAATCAAGAAGAATTTACGTAAATTGTGTCAATCAAGATAAAGGAGCTGTTAATAAAAAAGTATGTACGGTTGCTTGCATTGGTTGTTCAAAATGTCAACAAGTTTGTAATTATGATGCTATTATCATAGCAAACAACCTTGCTTATATTGATGACGAAAAATGTAAATTGTGTAGAAAATGCGTGGATGTTTGCCCTACTAATTCAATAGTGGAAATAAATTTTCCTCCACGCAAAACAAAAACAGAAACATCTTCCAATATTTCTATTACAGAACAATAATTTTTCAATTTTTACAAGAAAAATAAAATTTACTTAACTATCCAATGAAAACTTTCAAAATAGGAGGAATTTATCTAGAAGAGTATAAATTATCAGCAGGGGAAAGAACCAAAGTTATTACATTACCTCAACAAGTGGTAGTGCCTTTACGACATTATGCAGGCAAGCCCAGTATTCCACAAGTAAAACGAGGCGATTTTTTAAAAGTAGGACAATTAGTAGGTTTAGCTGATGGCTTTGTGTCTGCAAATGTGCATTCGCCGGTTTCAGGTAAAGTTGCGAAAATTGATAATGCTTTAGATGCGTATGGCTACAAATATCCATCCGTATTTATTGATGTAATTGGCGATGATTGGCTTGAAACCATTGATTTAACCCCTGGAGTAAATCATACATGTGAATTGACTTCTTCTGAAATCATAAAAAAAATTGCGGAATCTGGAATTGTTGGATTGGGTGGCGCTACTTTTCCTACCCATGTAAAACTTACAATACCTGCTGGGAAAAAAGCGGAAGTGCTTATTATTAATGGTGCAGAATGTGAACCTTTCCTTACTTGCGATCATCAGTTAATGCTTGAAAAAGGTGAAGAAATCATTGTTGGTGTCACCATTTTAATGAAAGCTCTTAATGTTAAAAAAGCCCTCATTGGAATTGAATGTAATAAAAATGATGCAATCATTAATATGAAAAAATGGGCAAAAACAGAAGAAGGAATTGAAGTAGTTCCCCTACAAACAAAATATCCTCAAGGTTGTGAGAAACAGTTAATTGAAGCCTTGACAGGACGTCGAGTTCCCAGAGGAGGTCTTCCTGTGGATGTTGGAGCAGTAGTTCAAAATGTAGCTACAACTTTTGCTGTCTATGAAGCCGTTCAGAAAAACAAACCATTGATAGAGAGAATAATTACAGTTACAGGAAAATCGATGTCGAAACCAGGAAATTTTTGGGTACGAATCGGAACTCCATTAAGTCACGTAGTTGAGCAAGTTGGCGGTATTCCAGAAGATACAGGAAAAATTGTAGCAGGTGGACCGATGATGGGACGTGCTTTATTTTCGCTGGAAGTAGCTGTTGCTAAAGGCACATCAGGCTTGCTTTTCATCCCTTCGGCTGAAGCTTATAGAAAGAAAGTGGAAAATTGTATTCGCTGTGCAAAATGTGTTTTTTCCTGTCCGATGGGGTTGGAGCCTTATTTATTAATGAATTTTGGGGAAAAAATGTTGTGGGAAGAAATGGAAAAAAACCAGGTTCTTGATTGTATTGAATGTGGCTCCTGTAGTTTTATTTGTCCTTCTCATCGTCCTTTATTGGATTATATCAAAAATGGTAAAGTTGCAATTAACAATATAAAAATAAATAGCAATAATTAAAATATAGAATTCAAATATGAATAATTTAGTTGTTTCGCCAGCACCTCATATTCATAGCGGGAATTCCGTTCCTAAAGAAATGAAAGGTGTATTAATTGCATTAATTCCAGCTTATTTAGCTGCTTTGTATTATTTTGGTCTGGGTGCTTTTATTGTAAGTATTACCGCAGTGATTTCATGTGTGGCTTTTGAATATCTCATTCAACGATTTTTGTTGAAAGGTGAATTGACTATTAATAATCTTTCAGCAGTAGTGACTGGATTGTTGCTTTCTTTTAATTTACCTTCCAATCTTCCTATCTGGATAATTATAATAGGTTCATTAGCTGCTATCGGAATAGGAAAAATGAGCTTTGGGGGTTTGGGGAACAATCCCTTTAATCCAGCATTGATAGGACGTGTATTTTTGTTAATTTCTTTTCCAGTACAAATGACTACCTGGCCTAAACCTATTCCATTTAATATAGCTTATTTGGATGCAGAAACTTCAGCTACAGCACTTACATTGTTAAAAGAACATACTGGAACACTTCCTTCAACGCTGGATATGTTTCTCGGGAATATGGGTGGTTCGTTAGGCGAAGTTTCAGCACTGGCTTTGTTGATAGGTTTTGTTTATTTGCTGGTGAAAAAAATTATTAGCTGGCATATTCCAATCAGCATATTGGCTACTGTGGCTATTTTTGCAGGAATTCTTCATTTTATTCATCCTGAAATGTGTGCTTCACCGCTTACTCACCTTTTGACAGGAGGTTTATTGTTGGGAGCTATTTATATGGCAACCGATTATGTTACTTCTCCTATGTCAAAATTAGGAATGATAATTTATGGTATTGGAATAGGGCTAATAACTGTTATTATTCGGGTTTGGGGTTCTTATCCTGAAGGAATGTCATTTGCTATTTTGATTATGAATGGTTTTACACCACTTATCAATGCTTATGTTAAACCAAAACGTTTTGCGGAGGTAGTTAAACAATGAAAAAATTAGAATCAAGTCTCAAAAATATGGTCGGTGTGTTGCTGGCAATCACAGTAATTTCAGCTCTCACTTTAAGTTCCGTTTATTCAGTAACTAAAGATCCGATTGAAAAATCAAAAACAGTAAAGCAACAAAATGCTATTAAAGAAGTAATTCCAGGTTTTGACCATTTAGCAACTCCTGAAAAAATTAGCTTAAATAGCGGCGACACATTAACTATTTATAAAGCCTATGATAAGGATAATGTCTTTATTGGAGCCGCTGTTGAATCTTTTTCAAAAAAAGGATTTGGAGGAGAAATAAAAGTTATGGTAGGTTTTGATAAAGAAGGAAATATCATAAATTATTCAGTGTTAGAACAAAAAGAAACTCCTGGCTTGGGAACAAAAATGGTGGACTGGTTTAAAACTCCAATTGGCAATCAAGACATTAGAGGAAAAAATCCAGCAAAAAATAATCTTACCGTTAAAAAAGATGGCGGTGAAGTTGATGCCATTACGGCTGCAACTATTAGCTCCCGTGCATTTTTGGATGCTATTCATAATGCATATGCTGCTTATTCAAGAAATTTTGAAAACAAAGAAGAAAATAAAATTGATTCTGAAAGTGGAGCTTCAAAAATAGAACATCAGGATTCTACCAAAAAAGATTCAATGAACAATTAATAAAAAATGATAAAAAATGAGTCAGTCTAAATTTAAAATCATCCTGAACGGTTTAATCACGGAAAATCCCATATTTGTGTTGATTTTGGGAATGTGCCCCACGTTAGCTACCTCTAATTCAGCTTTAAATGGAATCAGCATGGGACTTGCTACTTCATTTGTATTAATTGGTTCCAATATAGTGATTTCTATGTTGAAAAACGTGATTCCCGAAAAAGTTCGCATTCCAGCTTATGTGGTGGTGATTGCTACTTTTGTCAGTGTGGTGGAAATGTTCATGCAGGCTTATGTTCCTGCTTTATACGAAAGTTTGGGAATTTTTATTCCATTAATTGTGGTTAATTGTATTGTGTTAGGAAGAGCAGAGGCTTTTGCCTCAAAAAATTCTGTTTTAGATTCTACGTTGGATGGACTTGGCATTGGATTAGGCTTTACAATTGCATTGGGCATTCTGGGAAGCATTCGTGAATTGTTAGGGACAGGGAAAATTTTTAATGTCAATATTTTTTCAGACCATTATGGAACTTTGATTTTTATTTTAGCTCCAGGTGCCTTTATTGCACTGGCTTACCTGATTGCCATTGTCAACAAACTAATTAAACATATTAAAATTTAGACAGAAAATCATTTCAAATAATGCAATTTCATTATTATCAATCAAAAAATTAATAACGGATAAATTACAAATAAAATGACCTATTTTTTGATATTTATCAGTGCTGTTTTTGTAAATAATATCGTACTGACACAGTTTTTGGGAATTTGTCCCTTTTTAGGTGTATCTAAAAAAATTGATACAGCCTTAGGAATGAGTGGAGCAGTAGTTTTTGTTATGACAATTTCTACCATCATTACTTATCTTATTCAAAAGGGGATTTTAGTACCTTTTAACCTTGAATTTTTACAAACTATTGTTTACATTCTTGTGATTGCTGCTCTGGTGCAATTGGTTGAAATAATTTTAAAGAAAATTTCACCATCTTTGTATCAAGCTTTAGGAGTATTTCTCCCCTTGATAACTACGAATTGTACCATTTTAGGTGTTGCCATTTTGGTAATTCAGAAAGAATTTAATTTAATGGAAAGTGTGGTGTTTGCTATTTCGACAGCCATTGGTTTTGGTCTGGCTCTTATCTTATTTGCCGGCATTCGTGAGCAACTCAGCATGGTAAAATTACCCAAAGGAATGGAAGGTGCGCCAATCGCTTTATTGACGGCAGGTTTATTAGCAATGGCTTTTATGGGTTTTGCAGGAATTGTAAAATGATTTTTTTCAATAAGCGTTTAAATTTTTCTTTTTTGATTTGTCTATTTTTAAATATCGTTTTACATTTGCAAAAAGTTTTTTTGCGGCAATAGCTCAGTTGGTAGAGCTTTAGCTTCCCAAGCTAAAGGTCGCGGGTTCGAATCCCGTTTGCCGCTCAGCATATTCAAGAGACTACTGGAGAAACAATGGTAGTCTCTTTTTTTCAGATTTTTGTTTTATGCTGCTTGAGTTTCTTTTTTTCTTTTTAGCAAAATATAGATAATAGGCAAAATACCAACTGTGTTGAAAATCAACAGGCAAATATACCATGCAAGATGATTGTTCCTTGCAGCTTTCCACATGGCAATGGCTTTCCACGCAGTTTCCCAAAGCAACAAAACTATCAACAGTAATTGATATTGGACTATTTCTGCTGGAAAATTAGTAGGTAAACACATAGTGGTTGAATTTAAAGATGAATATTTTTAGAATTTGGTTAAAAACTAAAATAATACTAAACCGCTATCAAAGTGCATCCTTAATCCAATGATATAAACAGACTGATTTTACCGTTTCTTTATCTAGATTTTTTAATCAAAAGAATTCCTCGAGGCTTGCCTCGTGGTTATTCATTTGTTCTGCTAATGTATCTTCAACATCTTTCAAAAAATTTGAAGGTTCTATTTTTAAATCCTCCCTTTTTCTCTTATATCGGATTTTCTTTTCAAAAGTGGTATATTTTATTCGTAACAAATTGATTATTATCTGTTTTAATATATTTTTTTAAAATAATTTCTTGCTTACAGTATAATTATTAGTTATTTATCACATATTGAATATTATTTTATTTTTACAAACATACAAAAAAATTCAATAAAATAACCTTGTTAGAAGAAAAAAAATAGTATTTTTCTTGCGTACATTAAATTTACTGGAATATTCTTAAAAGCCGATTAGTATTGGCTTTTAGATCATTTTTTACAAAATTTGGAAAGGAAAATCCGTTATAATACAAAGAAATATAGAATTTTCTATCTATTTTACAGGAGACGTTTCATGAAACGTCTCTACAAAAACAAAAACTCCAAACTCGAAACTCGCACTTCAGAATTATCTCTCTAATTTTTTTTTAAAAAAATGATAGTTTCATTTTTATGCCTCCATATCCTAAGGCTAATAAGATTAAAAATCCTATGCCATCACCGACAGGAATAGGAGGTCCCACAGGATCACCACCGGGATCAGTGCCTCCTGAATTTTCAGTATAAGGATAATTATTTTCTGCCAATTGACGATGTAAAGTTGAAGGGGTATTGTTTGAAAAAGGTTCAACCAGGTTCACAGAAGAAGATAAACCACTTCCTTCACTTCGATTGGAATTGGAATGCCGACCTGAAGAAAGACCTGCCATCAAACCTATTCCTAAATTTCCACCACCATTACTAACAGGATCGGGCGATACAATATTCTGACTGTATAGAGCTCCTGAGGAATAATTCTCCATTCCTGCTGCCACCGAGTTATTGACGTTCACATTTACGTGAAGAGGCGTATAATTGACCATTGGTGTTACAGAATTGTTTCCTAAGGAAAAGTTACTGCTATTTGTCCTTTTTTGAGAAGAAAAAGTGGCAACTGGTAATTCCTTTTCCTTTACATTGGATAAATAATAAACGTTATCATTCTCTTTTAACATTTTTTTCAAACCATCATTGGTCATCTCCTGAGGAAAGAAAAAGAAAATACTTCCCCACAACAATAAGGAAATAAAAAAACTACCTATCAATATTTTTTTTGAATGCTTATTCATATCCATCAAGGAATGATAATTTTTTTAATCGTTTTTTCATTCTGCGTGAAAACTTTTACTACATAAACTCCTGTGGTTAAATCATGAGGAGACATCTGAATGGTTTGTGGCTGCACAGGAAAATTTTCCACCATTCGACCACTTAAATCATAAATAACCGCTTGTCCTTCTTCTTTGCTTCTGTTTTCCAATCCTATCCTTTTATCTAATGGGAAAATACGCAGCCATCTTTCGTCGTTTCCTTCTTCTGCACCATTCAAACTGGCAATAATTTTAAACCGTTGTTGAATACCTGTTCCACTATTGTTTGTAAACGTATAAACGGTACTATCCGAAGCGATCTCCGTAATTTTTTCTGCTATCTTATCATACAAATAAAAAGAAGTGTAACGCTGTTGCAAGTTTTGGGAATGAATTTCAAGAGAATAAACCTTGTTGTTTTCACCTTGAAAACCAATGTCCGTACCATTCATATCTTCAACCGAATTCACCTGATAAATGCCGTCC
>JAGPGD010000017.1 GCA_018056165.1 Paludibacteraceae bacterium
ATAAAGCGAGTAGAAGATATTTTGAACAACAGACCAAGAAAAAAATTAAATTTCTTAACACCAAATGAATTTTTATTACGAAATTTGTCTAACCAAAAAGTTGCATTTGTGACTTGAATTCAGCAAATAAAAAACCGGTAACTCTTTTAAGTTATCGGTTTTTTTATTTGCTCTCTTTTTAAATATCTGACTTATTCAGAAATTACTTCAAAAGGAATTTCTATTGTAACTTCTCTATGCAAGTGAAGTGTCAATTTATAGGAACCAACCTCCTTAACAGGTTCGCTTAATTCTATCAATTTGCGGTCGATAGTAAAACCAGCCTTTTCAAAAGCTTCTGCCAGTTGAATAGGTCCAACCGAACCAAAAATTTTTCCTTTAGAACTGGTTTTTGCACCTACTACCAATGTAATATCTTTTACTTTTTCTGCCAATTCAAGTGCTTCGTTTTTAATACGTTCCAATTTGTGTGCACGCTGTTTCTTATCTTCTTCTAGCATTCGTTTTGCACTTTCGGTAGCAATCACGGCTTTTTTGGTTGGAATCAGGTAATTCCTTGCATAACCATCTTTTACTTTCACAATATCACCTTTATAACCAAGGTTGCTGATATCTTCTTTCAATATCACTTCCATAATTTTTTACCCTCCAGTTTTTATTTCAATAAATCAGTTACAAAAGGAAGTAAAGCCAGATGACGAGCTCTCTTTATGGCTTGGGCTACTCTGCGTTGATATTTTAACGAAGTACCTGTTAAACGACGTGGAAGAATTTTTCCCTGCTCGTTTACAAATTTTTTCAAGAATTCAGGATCTTTATAATCGATATATTTAATACCACTTTTTTTGAAGCGACAATATTTTTTCTTTTTAATATCAACGGTAGGAGGATTTAAGTATCTTATTTCTTCGTTGTTGTTTGCCATTTTTAATTCTCCTTTCCTTCTTTAAGTTTAACATTTTTCCTTTTTTCAGCATATTCATAAGCATATTTGTCCAAACGGACAGTAAGATAACGTATCACACGTTCATCACGACGATAATTGGTTTCCAATGTTGTTATTACATTTGGTTCTGCATCGAACTGCAAAAGGCAATAAAAACCTGTCGTCTTTTTCTGGATGGGATAAGCTAATTTTCGCAATCCCCAATTTTCCTCATTGGTAATTACAGCACCATTTTCAAGCAAAAGGGACTTGAATTTTTCTACCGTTTCCTTCATCTGAGTCTCAGACAAAACGGGAGTTAAAATGAAAACGGTTTCATAATGATTTAACATACTAATTATTAACGTTTTAAATTTGACATTTTTCTTAAAAGCGTTTGCAAAGTTATAAATAATTATTTGATTGACAAAAGGATTCAACAGCTTTTTTAATTCTATTATAGAACTGTCATTAGAAACAAGTTTTATGACTTAAATGAAAAGTATATAAAATATTGAAAATCATCACAAATGTTTTTTTTAGTATATGACAAAAAGATGATATTTTCTTTTTTTTAAGTATTTATCCGAGTAACGATGTGTTTGGCTGAAATTTTTTTTATCAATAATAATTCTCGGTTTACCAAAAAGGGCAGCTCAATTGAACTACCCTTTTTGTAAATATCTATTCTTAGTTTTTTATGGCAGCTTGAGCTGCAGCCACCCGAGCAATAGGAACTCTATAAGGAGAACAACTTACATAATCCATTCCCACACGATGACAAAATTCTATAGAAGAAGGTTCGCCACCATGTTCACCGCAAATACCAATTTTCAAATCTGGTTTTGTAGTCCGACCTTTTTCAACACCCATTTTTACTAATTGCCCTACGCCCGTTTGATCAAGTATCTGGAAAGGATCCGACTCAATAATTTTTTTCTCTAAATAAATTGGTAAAAAAGAACCAATATCATCTCGTGAAAACCCAAATGTCATCTGAGTAAGGTCATTGGTACCAAATGAGAAAAAGTCAGCATTTTCAGCTATTTCATTAGCAGTTAATGCTGCTCGGGGAACTTCTATCATAGTTCCTACTTTATATTCAATAGTATCTCCTTTCTCTTCAAATATCTTATTTGCTGTTTCACGAATAATTCTTTCCTGCTCAACTAGCTCTTTTTTTACACTTACTAATGGGACCATGATCTCTGGAATAATTTTGATTCCTTTTGCTTTCAGATTCAAGACAGCTTCGAGAATAGCACGTGTTTGCATTTCAGTAATTTCTGGGAAAGTATTTCCTAACCTGCATCCACGGTGACCTAACATTGGATTTTGTTCACGCAATGATTCTACGCGTTCTTGTATTTTCTTTAAAGGAACACCCATTGCTTCAGCCATTTCCTGTTGACCTTTTTCATCGTGGGGAACAAATTCATGTAGGGGAGGATCTAAAAGACGGATAGTAACAGGCAGTCCCTCCATAACTTCAAAAATTCCTTCAAAATCAGCTCTTTGATAAGGAAGAAGTTTTGCTAAAGCTTTTTTTCTACCTTCAGTATCTTCCGCCAAAATCATTTCTCGCATGGCTTTAATCTTATTTCCTTCAAAGAACATGTGTTCAGTTCTACATAAACCAATACCCGTAGCACCAAATTTTCTTGCCACAGAAGCATCACGCGGAGTGTCTGCATTGGTTCTAACTCTTAGATCAGCGTATTTGTCAGCTAATGTCAATAATTCAATGAAGTAGGGATCTAACTCAGGTTCTTTGGTAGGAACTTTTCCGAGATAAACTTCTCCTGTGGATCCATTGATAGAAATATAGTCACCTTCTTTTAAAACTAAATCATTGATTTGAATAGTTCTGTTGACATAATCAATTTTCAACGCTCCAGCTCCTGATACACAGCACTTCCCCATTCCACGAGCTACGACTGCAGCATGAGAAGTCATTCCCCCGCGTGCAGTTAATATTCCCTGAGCTGCTGCCATACCTGCCAAATCTTCAGGTGAAGTTTCAATGCGTACCATGATAACTTTTTCACCTTGTTTTGCCCATTCAGTAGCATCATCGGCATTGAAAACAATTTTTCCACTGGCAGCTCCCGGTGAAGCTGGCAAACCTTTAGCTATAACTTTGACATTTTTCAACGATTCTTTATCGAAAATTGGATGCAGTAATTCATCTAATTTTAAAGGATCAATTCTTAACAAAGCTGTTTTTTCATCTATAATGCCCTCGTGAAGCATGTCAATGGCAATTTTAACCATAGCCGTTCCTGTCCTTTTACCGCTTCTTGTTTGCAAAAGCCAAAGTTTACCTTCTTGAACAGTAAACTCAATATCTTGCATATCTTTATAATGATTTTCAAGCTTTTGTTGAATTTCATTTAGTTCTTTATAAATATCAGGTAAAGCTTCTTCCATAGAAGGATATTTTGTTCTTCTTTCTTCTTCTGAAATTCCAGCAAGTTTTGCCCATTGTTGTGAACCTGCTTTTGTAATTTGAAGAGGAGTACGAATACCAGCTACTACATCTTCGCCTTGTGCATTAACTAAATATTCTCCATTAAAAACATTTTCGCCTGTAGCAGCATTTCGTGTAAAAGCTACACCTGTAGCAGAAGTATCACCCATATTACCAAAAACCATTGCCTGAACAGTAACAGCAGTACCCCAATCGTCAGGGATACCTTCCATTTTCCGATATAAAATGGCACGTTCATTCATCCAGGAATCAAATACAGCACAAATAGCGCCCCACAATTGGTCATAAACTGACTCTGGAAATTCTTTTCCTGTCCGTTCTCGAACAGCTTTTTTAAATCTTGCTACCAGTTCTTTCAAATCATCAACAGTAAGTTCAGTATCTAATTTTATTCCTCTTTCTTTCTTTAAATCTTCAATTATTTTTTCAAATGGATCGACGTCATTTTTATTTTCAGGCTTCATTCCCAAGACCACATCACCATACATTTGAATAAAACGACGATAGGAATCCCATGCAAAGCGTGGATTTCCTGTTTTTTTACTTAATCCTTCTACAATTTCGTCATTCAATCCTAAATTTAAAATCGTATCCATCATACCTGGCATGGAAGCACGCGCCCCAGACCGTACCGAAACGAGCAAAGGATTTTCAGGATCTCCAAATTTGGATTTCATAAGTTTTTCAATCCATTCCATTGCTTTTTCTACTTCTGGTTTCAAAATTTCTACAATTTTTTCTTTTCCTAATTGATAGTATTCAGAACAAACCTCAGTAGTAATAGTAAAACCCGGAGGCACAGGAATTCCAATCAAATTCATTTCGGCTAAATTAGCTCCTTTCCCACCTAATAAATTTTTCATTTGGGCATTGCCTTCTGCTTGTCCATTGCCGAAAATATAAACTCTTTTTTTATTGCTCATATTAAAACCTTGTTTATAAGTAATTATAATTTTGTTATTTTCATTTTACAAAAATAATTTTTTTTATCAGAAAAAAAAAGAATTACAAAAATTGTCATCTCCAAGTTACAATTTCAACTTTATATTAAGGGAATAATTTTTACTGAAATATTGTCAGTGCTTCTTTATACTATTTCCACAAAAAAGACATTCTTACCGAAATATTTAATTGGTAAATAATTTGTAGAAAATAAAATAAAATTTTAAATTTATTTTTCAATTTTTATTAATAAAAGACAATTTAAAAAGATTTTATTTTAATATAAAAAATTAAAGTTATGAATTTTGATAATTTTACAATTAAATCTCAGGAAGCCATTCAAGATGCTATTGAATTGGTTCAGAGCAAGGGTCAACAGGCTATTGAAACTCCACACTTGTTAAAGGCAATTCTCCGAACGGGAGAAGATGTTGTCCAATATTTATTTGGAAAATTAGGAGTGAATACAAATGCCTTGAATCTAGCCTTAGATAAAATGATCGATGCTTACCCAAGAGTGTCAGGTGCTGAACCATATTTAAGTCGTGAGACAAATGCAGTACTACAAAAGGCAATAGATATTACTTCCAAATCTGGTGATCAGTTTGTGTCTCTGGAATCTATTTTATTGGCACTCGTAACTGAAAAAAATGCAGTTACGCGAATGTTGAATGATGCAGGAGTGAATGAAAGAACGCTTTCTGAAGCCATCAATACTTTGCGAAAAGGAAGGAAAGTAACTTCTGAAACAGCAGAAGAAACTTATAATGCATTAAATAAATATGCAATTAATTTGAACGAACAGGCACGTGCAGGAAAACTTGATCCTGTTATTGGCAGGGATGAAGAGATTCGACGAGTTTTACAGATTTTGAGTCGCCGTACCAAAAATAATCCAATTTTAATTGGCGAACCTGGAACAGGAAAAACGGCTATTGTTGAAGGTCTGGCTCAAAGAATTGTAAGAGGTGATGTACCTGAAAATTTGAAAACAAAACAAATATTTTCACTGGATATGGGTGCCTTGATTGCTGGAGCTAAATATAAGGGTGAATTTGAAGAACGGTTGAAAGCCGTTATCAATGAAGTAGTAAATTCCAATGGTGATGTTATTCTGTTTATTGATGAAATCCATACGTTGGTTGGAGCAGGAAAAAGTGAAGGTGCAATGGATGCTGCCAATATTTTAAAACCTGCTTTAGCTCGAGGAGAGCTGCGAGCTATTGGTGCTACTACATTAGATGAATATCAAAAATATTTTGAAAAAGACAGAGCGTTAGAACGTCGTTTCCAAATAGTAATGGTTGACGAACCTGACGTGGCAAGTTCAATTTCTATTTTACGTGGTTTGAAAGAAAGATATGAAAATCATCATAAAGTTCGAATAAAAGATGATGCTCTAATAGCTGCTGTTGAACTTTCGCATCGTTACATTACTGATCGTTTTTTGCCTGATAAAGCCATTGACTTAATTGATGAAGCCGCTGCAAAATTAAGAATGGAAATTGATTCTGTTCCTGAAGAGATTGATGTTATTGAAAGAAATATAAAACAACTGGAAATTGAACGAGAGGCTATTAAAAGGGAAAATGATGAAAAGAAATTAGAACAATTGAATCAGGAAATTGCTAATTTGAAAGAGAAAAGTCAAGCTTTACGAGCAAAATGGTCAAGCGAAAAAGCTTTGATTGATAAAATTCAACAAGCCAAAATCGAGATAGAAGATTTGAAATTTCAGGCAGAACGTGCTGAAAGAGAAGGAGATTATGGTAAAGTAGCTGAAATCCGTTACGGAAAAATCAAAGCTCTGGAAGATGCAATAGCTAAGTACCAAGAGGAACTTGCAAAGATACAAGGCTCGAACCCAATGATAAAAGAGGAGGTTGACAGTGAAGACATTGCTGAAATTGTAAGCAAATGGACGGGTATACCTGTGACAAGAATGCTTCAAAGTGAAAAAGAAAAGTTATTACATTTGGAAGAGGAACTCCATAAGCGAGTTGTTGGTCAAGAAGATGCCATTCAGGCAGTAGCAGATGCCATCCGTCGCAGTAGAGCCGGTCTGCAGGATCCTAAACGTCCCATTGGCTCATTTATTTTTCTCGGTACAACTGGCGTTGGAAAAACCGAATTGGCAAAAGCTTTGGCTGAATACTTGTTCAACGATGAAAACATGATGACCCGAATTGACATGAGTGAATATCAGGAAAAATTCTCTGTTACACGATTAATAGGTTCGCCTCCTGGCTATGTGGGTTACGAAGAAGGGGGACAATTGACAGAAGCAATTCGTCGTAAACCTTATTCCGTGGTACTTTTTGATGAAATTGAAAAAGCTCATCCTGATGTATTTAATATTTTACTTCAAGTATTGGATGATGGGAGATTGACTGACAATAAGGGAAGAATTGTGAATTTTAAAAATACTATTATCATCATGACTTCTAACATTGGATCCTCTTTAATTCGAGAAAATTTTGAGAAATTAAATGAATATAATCATGATGAAATTATTGAAAAAACAAGAAATGAAGTATTTGAATTATTAAAACAAACCATTCGTCCTGAATTTTTAAACAGGATTGATGAAATCATCATGTTTAAACCGCTGAATCGGCCTCAAATTGAAGAAATCGTACGGTTGCAATTGAAGAATATTCAGGAAATGCTCAAACAAAATGGTATTCAATTAGAAGCCACAGACAAGGCAATTAAATTGATTGCTGATTTAGGTTACGATCCACAGTTTGGAGCACGTCCTGTTAAACGAGTCATTCAAAAGCTGATTCTTAATGATTTGTCGAAACAAATTATTGCAGGTGCAATTCAAAGTAATCAGACAGTGATAATAGATGCTGTTAATGATACAATAGTTTTCAGAAATAAATAAACAAACGGAAATTTAAAGTAAAGACTCTTTGTAAAAATTGAATTTTTATGAAGAGTCTTTACTTTTTTAACTATTCAGAACTTTTATTTTCTGTTTCATATCTTTTTTTATATTCCGAAGGTGTTTCTCCATAGATTTTTTTGAAACACTTGCTGAAATATCGAGCGTCATTCATCCCTACCATATAAGTTACCTCTGAAACTGTATATTCACCTGTTCTGAGAAATTGGGCAGCTCGTTTTATACGTAATTCTTTTATAAATTCAATTGGAGAAAGACCAGTGAGTCCTTTTAATTTATTAAAGAATACAGTACGTCCGTATCCCATTTCTGAAACCAAATCTTCTACTGTAAAATTATCATTGTCCATATTTTTTTCCATTACTTCTAAAAGTTTTGTTAAAAATATTTCATTGTGAGAAGAGGTTTTGACGGTAGAAGGTTCTAAATCGAATAATCGTTTTCGATAATTTTCTTGAAGTTTTTTCCTTTGTTGAAGAAGATTTTCTACCCTTGCTTCCAGTAAAATAGGACTAAAAGGCTTGGTAATATAATCATCAGCTCCATATTGATAGGCTTGTAATTTACTTTCAACTGCATTTTTTTCAGTCAGCAAAATTACAGGGATATGGCTTGTTTTTTCATTATCTTTGATAAGTTGTATAAGTTCCAAACCATCTTTATTGGGCATCATTAAATCTGATATAACCAAATCGGGAAACAATGAAAGAATTTTCCCCCATCCATCAACACCATCTATAGCACTTTCAACATGATAATTTTTACTTAAAATCATTTTTAAGAAATGACGCATGTCCTTGTCGTCTTCAATTACCAGAATAAAGGGTGCTTCTTTGCTTGCAGTACTATAATAAGATTCCAATTCTTCAATAGAAATTTTAGCATCATTTTGGTCGATTAAACTTTCATCAACAGGTAAAAGCACATTACTTTTTTCTTCTAAAATATCTACCTCATCGCCAAAATGATCTTTTCCTTTATGAAAAACGACAGTAAAAGTAGAACCTTCTCCTGGTTCACTTTCTACTTCAATTGTTCCTTTATGCAAATCCACAAATTCTTTTACGAGATTTAAACCAATTCCACTGCCATATAGGTTGCTTAGGGTATTTATTTCATTATGGGAGGTAAATCGTTCATATAAAAATGGTTTTTTCTCTTTTGGGATTCCTATTCCTTCATCAATGACTTTTATCTGGATGTCTTCATTGTTATTGCTCTGTTCGATGCGAACTTCAATTTTTTTGTTGTTGGGAGTGAACTTAAAAGCATTCGATAAAAGATTGTAGAAAATTATATCTACTTTTTCCATATCCAGCCACAATACTACATCCCCGACATTGTTAACGAACTTGAAATCCATATTTTTTTCCTGAGCTTCTTCTTTAAAGTTAGAACAAATATTTTGTAAAAATGGCACCAGATAGATGGGTTGAACTTTTAATCGCATTTTATTGTTTTGAACTTTTCTGAAATCGAGAATTTGGTTAATTAATCGCATCATTCTATTGGTGTTATTATAAACAATTTTAAGTTGCTCGTGAGCTGTAGTAGATAGTTTTTCGTTTTTTAAGATATTTTCTATAGGTCCTATAATTAAAGTTAGTGGCGTTCTTAATTCGTGAGAGATGTTAGTAAAAAACCGTAATTTTATTTCACTTACTTTTTGTTCAATGATAACTTCGTTTTTAAGTTTTAGGTAAATGCTGGTCAGGTAGTAAACAGTGTAAAGTAAGAGTAGAAAAACAATTCCATATAACACATAGGCAACCGAAGTTTCCCAAAAAGAAGGTAAAATTTTAATAGTAATCATTTTTTCGTTGTTTACCATTGCTCCCTCATTGTTGGTGGATTTCACTCTAAAATAATAAGTTCCTTTTGGCAAATTGGTATAAGTTGCTTTGCGTTGATTTTGAACATAATTCCAATCTTTATCAAAATTTTCTAATTTAAAAGCATATTGAATTTTTTCTGGATTTACATAATCAAGTGCAGCATATTCGATACTGAAAACAGATTGTTTATGTGTAAGTTCAATAATGTTGGAATAAGTAATACTTTGTTTTAAAGGTGAATTTTTTTCTCCAATTTTTACATCTTGATTAAATAATTGAAGTCGAGTAAATTCAATCGGTGGAATTTCCTCACTTTTTT
Organism: Paludibacteraceae bacterium; assembly: GCA_018056165.1. Classification (GTDB taxonomy): domain Bacteria; phylum Bacteroidota; class Bacteroidia; order Bacteroidales; family Paludibacteraceae; genus MVYY01. The sequence continues at coordinate 9,424 of JAGPGD010000017.1, forward strand.
TAATCTGTCGAGGAATAAAATAATAAAATCCCTTATTACATCCGAAAAGCATCTCGCCCTTTCTGGTAAATAAGCTTGCTGCTTCTGAAAAAAACACATCATTAATTCCGTTCAGGATTTGATAATTTTGAAAATAATGTGTCGATGGTTCAAATCGAGAAATACTGTTTTCTGAACTTAACCACAAATTGCCTTGTTCATCTTCTTGAATACTGAGAATAATGTCATTATATATCCCTTCCTTGTTGGAATAATTGACAAAAGTAGCAGGTGAATGGTCCGTAGCTTTGTCTTTGAGCTTGAGTAAACCTCCACCAAAAGTAGCAATCCATAGTTGACCTTTTTTATCTGAATGAAGATACTGCACATCATTATTACTTAAACTAGCACTCATATTAGGCAATTTTTCAATGTGATATATTTTCATTTTTGAGGTCAAAAAATCGTCTATTTGTAGAAGTCCATTTGAAGTAGCTACCCACAGGGTGTTATTCTTATCTAGCAGTAAATGGCGAATTTTCGGACAGGTACTAATAGGATAATTTTTTAATTTGTTTTTGAAATTGATGAAAGAAACGCCTTCTTTTCCTTCAGTAAGAATATTTAATCCTCCACCAAAAGTTCCAATAAGTATATGTCCATTTTTGTCTTCAATAATACTGTAAATATTATTGTTAGATAAGCTATTGTTGTCAAGAGGATTATTTTCAAATCGTTGTATTTGATAGCTGGGAATTTTGTTGTTACTATCTCGTGGAATCAATTTTAATACACCTCCGCCTTTGGTACCAATCCAAATATTTTTTTTGCTGTCTTCAAACATACAATAAGCCATGTCATTAATTTTATTTCCAGAATTTAATTGTCCATTTTGAGACAGAATACCTAATTCGTTCAATTTTTCATCAAAAAAATGGATAGAACCATCTTTAGTCGCAATAATGATATAATTGTCTGAAGTTTGTAAAAAAGCTCTTACTTCATTAGCGGTAAGCGACGAGATATTTTTGTTTACTTTTCTTAAATGGAATTGCGGAGTGTAAAAACTAATTTTTTCAATGCCTTTATTGTAAGTACTCAACCACAAATTTCCGTTTCTATCAGCATAAGCCGCATGGATAACATTTGTAAAAAGTTGATGGGGAGAGCGAGGCTCATTGTAGAAATATTCCAATTCATCCTTTTCACGATTGTATCTTGAAAAACCACCGCCTTGTGGATTAATCCAGAGTTGATGATAAATATCCTCAAAAATCATAAAATTCGGTAGAATGGAAATAGGATTTACATCATCTACTTTAGGCTGAAAATGTTTTAAAGAGTTGTCTGTCAACCTGTAACGGAATATACCAGATTGTTCGCTTTCAAACCATGCTATACCTTCTGAATCTACTTTAACCGATTTGAAGTTATTATCTGTAATCTGGGAAGAATTATTTTTATTAAAATGAGAAATTATTTTTGAAGAAGCGTCAAGAATGTAAAAACCTTCATTATCAGTGGTGGCTACAATATGTTGATTGTCAATAGCCGCTATATCCGTAACAATTGAATTTGTGGAAAGATTAGTTTTAGTAAAACGATTTTTTTTACTTGAAAAATTCCAGACATTTCCATTGCTATCACCAAACCAAAGTTGACCGTGGGTTTCCATGCAGCAGTAAAAAGCATTAGAGAACTGTTTTTCGTTGAGCTGATAGGATTTTATCTGATCAGAATTTGGCTCAACACAACATAATCCATTATTTGTGCCCAGCCAGATATTTTTTTCACTATCTTCCTTGATAAAATTTATATGATTATCGTTAATGTTTTCCTCAGACAGGGTAGAATAGTTTATAGTGCTTAATTTAAGAGTTTTCGGATCACTTATAACTCGAATAGCACCTATTTTATTGGTAGCAATCCAAATTTCACCTTTTGAAGTTTCAATAAAACGTTTCTCTCTTTCAACTCCATATTCAAACCGATTGGTTTTATATGGTAAGCTATAAAATTGCTCTATTCTTGGATCAAAACGATGAATTCTGCCATCATAAGTTTGAATCCAGAGAAAACCCAATTTATCTTCATAAATAAAATCGATTCGATTGGTAGCAATGTTACTATAATCACCGGGCTGTGATTTATAAATGGTAAATTCATAACCATCAAACTTGTTTAAGCCATCCCAGGTGCCAAACCATATAAAACCCTTACTGTCCTGTATAATGGAAGTTACCGTATTTTGAGATAAGCCATTTTCAACTGAATAATGCTGAAAAAAAACTTGCTTTTCTGAGAAAACCATCTCACAAGAAAAACAAATAAATAAAATTAAGATAAATTTTTTCATAGATTGATCAAAAAACAAATTTCTTAAACAAATATACATGATAATTTTCAATTTACATACAGGCAAATAAAAATCCATACCTTTTTCAGAACACTTCAATTGACGAACCCTTTTTATATTAGTATATTAAATAAGTTTAACTATAAAGTCTATGAAAAATTCTGCAAATTGGACATATATAAAAATAATTTATTTTGTGCTGTATACAATAGGACGTAAATTCAAGTAATTAATGAATGTCATTGTTTATGGTGCTGTCGGATTTGTAATCAGACAGTTTGTTACGTGTGGATTCTAAATCTGCTATTACACCAGCAAAGGATGACAAATCATTTGTGACAAGGTTCTTCCAACCTTATTTTGCTAAAACCTTAATAACAAACAAATCTTTCCAAAATCAAACCTTATTAGCTTATTGAAAATCAGTAGATTTTGTCACAGGTACATACCTGCGCCAGCGAGAAAATCTGAAGATTATATTTTTAATTGCGAAATAAGCATGGAGGATACGCCGAACATGAAAAATTTTTTATGTCCCTGTCGGATTTGCAATCCGGCAATTTGTTACCTGTAGATTTTAAATCTGCTATTACACCAGCAAAGGATAACAAATCATTTGCGACAGAGACGTAGCATGCTGCGTCTCTATCAAATATATATTCGCTGATTATCAGCAAATTAATAAAAATTTTACTCGGAACTCGGAACTACAATCTTATCTCACCAAGAACTCTGAAATCGCCTGACAAACCTTATTGATTTCTTCTTCTGTCAAATAGGGATGCATGGGCAAGGAAAGCACTTTACCGCAAAGAGATTCAGTAGCCGGAAAATCGCCGAAATGATAACCCAAATTGAGATACGCTGTCTGTTCGTGCATGGGTTTGGGATAATAAACCATTGTCGGGATACCCTGTTCCTTCAAATAAGCCTGCAAACCATCCCGCTGCTTTTCATCCTGCAACTGAACGGTATATTGTGCCCAACTGGAAAGATAACCTTCAGGAACAACTGGTGTTTTTACCAAATCTTTCAATTTTTCCGTATAAAGATTGGCTGCTTTATTGACATCGCTCAATTCATATTTTTTGAAAGCATCAAATTTAACTTTCAAAATGGCAGCCTGCAACGTATCGAGTCGGGAATTCATACCAATGCGTACGTTATCATATTTGAAAGAACCTTTGCCGTGTACCCGCAAGGAATCCATCAGCAAAGCCCATTCGTCGTTATCGGTAAAAACTGCACCGCCGTCGCCATAACAACCCAGCGGTTTGGCAGGGAAAAACGAAGTAGTAGAAATATCACCAAAACTGCACGCTTTTTTGCCGTTAATTTCACCACCAAAACCCTGTGCTCCGTCTTCCAGAATCAACAGATGATATTTATCGGCAATTTTTCGAATTTCCGGATAATCGGCAGGAAGCCCAAACAAATCAACTGTAATAATAACTTTGGGTTGGAGTTTGCTTTCCTTGATGGTTTTTTCAATAGTTTTTTCCAGTGCAACAGGATCGATATTGAACGTATCGGCATCCACATCCACAAATACGGGTGTTGCCCCTTCAAGCGAAACGACTTCGGCGGAAGCAAAGAAAGTAAAATCGGGAACAAAAACTGCATCACCGGATTTGATTCCCCAAGCTTTTAATGCCAGCGTCAAAGCTTCCGTACCATTGGCGCATGAAACGCAATGTTTCACACCAACATATTCTGCCAACTGCTGTTCCAATTCTTTCACTTGTTTTCCCATAATAAATACACCGGAAGCAGCCACTTCGAGCATTGCCTGATCAATGTCTTTTTTCAGGACTTCGTACTGTTTTTTTAAATCACGAAATTGCATACTTTTTTATTTAGTTTTGAATTTTACAAAATTTACAAAGTGCCAACGGTATTTTCAAAATACGCAAAAAATTAGCGTTCATGAGCGTGAAAAAATACATCTCTCGCAGATTATCGCAGATGAATACGCAAATAGACGTAGAGAATCAGCGAAAGAAATCAGCGTAAATCAGCGAGAAAAAATATTTCACAAGAACTTTTAATAACAGGAAAAAATTCCTAATTAAATTCTAAACTTTTTTACACTTCGTAATCCGGATTTTGTTCCATTTAAACTTTTTCTTTCAAACCGTTTTCTGTTTCCTGATATTTTTTCCCGCATTTTTTGCAGACTAAATTTTGCTCCAGTCGTTCGCCACATTCGCATACCCAGCCAATTTGTCGAGCAGGGACACCTGCAACGAGGGCATAATCTTTTACATTTTTGGTGACGACAGCTCCAGCAGCTACCATAGCTGAACGACCAACTGTATGTCCACAAACGACCGTACAATTTGCTCCCAGTGAAGCTCCATTTTTAATTAACGTTTTGTCGTAAATGCCATGAACAGGATAATGAGCGCGAGGTGTTTTTACGTTGGTAAACACACAGGATGGCCCGCAAAAAACATTATCTTCCAGTTCCACGCCTTCGTAAACAGAAACATTGTTTTGAATACGGACATTGTTGCCAATTTTCACATTGTTGGCTATGTTTACATTCTGCCCCAAGGAACAATTTTCACCAATTTCTGCCCCTTTCTGAACATGACAGAAATGCCAGATCTTAGTTCCCTTGCCAATTTTTACCTGTTCGTCGATATAACTGCTTTCGTGTACAAAAAAATCTTTTCCCATATAGTATTTTTTTATTCAATAATTTAAGATTTTTAATATTGAATATTGAGCATTAAGCATTAAGAAAAAAGAGGAGAGAGTAATCACGTATCGATTCTATCTGGCATCATCTTATATATTCTAAAAGTTTTACAAAGATAAGATTTTTTAATAAAAAGATGGTCAACGTTATTTAAACATTTACCTTTTTTACTCCACCCTCTCATACTTCCATTCTTCTCTTCGTCTGTAAACTCAAAATCCTAATTTACAACTATTTTTAAATTGTTTTTTTATTTTCGAAAGCTATTTAAGAGTAGAAAAATTGTACGTTTTCATTTTTTTAGCCGAAATTCTTTCTTTTCTTTTTAATTGCTTAATCGTAATTTTTTATAGAAATCAACGTTAACTAAAAAATAAGTTTTTTTATTCTATAGCTTAGTAAAGTTGGTATATTTCCAGATAAATTCTTACTTTTACACCAAATTTTAACCAGATGATTGATTATATAAAAGGTGAAATTACAGAATTGACACCTGCTTATGTGGTGATTGAAACAGGAGGAATAGGCTATTTTATCAATATTGCTCTCCCTGTGTTTTCTTTATTAAGTGGAAAAAATTCAGCTAAGTTATATATTTATGAGGTGATTCGTGAAGATGCTTATCTGCTTTATGGCTTTAGCACAAAAGATGAAAGGCAGCTTTTTTTGTTATTGATTTCTGTTTCAGGAATCGGAGCAAATACCGCACGAATGGTTATGTCGTCTTACTCTGTTGAAGAGCTTCAAGGAATAATAGCCAGTGAAAATGATTCTGCTCTTAGCTCCATAAAAGGAATTGGCACCAAAACAGCTCAACGAATCATTGTGGACTTAAAAGATAAAATTTTAAAAATTACTTCAAATAAAGAAAATCTTCCTGCATTTAAGGACACAACCTCCCAAATAAAAGAAGAAGCTATCGCTGCCCTTGTTATGCTTGGTTTTTCTGCGGCGGTTTCTCAAAAAGCAATTGATTCTATATTGAAAAAACAATCTGTTGCCAACGTAGAAGATTTAATTAAACAGGTTTTGAAAATAATCTGACTTTTAAAGCACATTGATAAATGGGTAATTTCTACTTGATTTAATCTAATAGCTTTCTACAAAAGTGAAAAACAATTTATGCGAAGGGTGAAAAAATCGGTACGTGTTTTTGTATTTTTCAATAGCTTTTTGATAGCTAACTTTAGCTTTGTCAGTTTATTTAGTCAAGTTTTTTCTAATCAAGCTGTTCAGTCTCAACAGTCAAGTTCAGATTCTATTCTTTTCTCTATTAAGAAATTAAGTCAGGATACATACGAAGATATTACAACTCAATTACCCCTTGATGCACCCACTCCTTCCAATGTTAAATCAGTAATTGAATACGATCCTCAAACGAATACGTACATTTTACGTACTTATGTCGGCGAAATTGAAATTGCTACTCCTTTTCTAATGACTGAAAAGGAATATTATGACTACACTTTGAAAAAAGAAATGGAAAATTATTGGCGTGAAAAAAATGTTGGTAGTCAGATAGATAATGAAGATAAATTTCGTTTGACCGACATGAAATTTGACATTGGACCTGCTGAAAAAGTTTTTGGTCCCGGCGGTGTACAAGTTAGAACACAAGGCTCTGCTGAAATTTTATTTGGTTACAAAACCAATAAAATAGATAATCCAGCTTTGACTGAAAGAATGAGAAAAACAGGCATATTCGATTTTGAAGAAAAAATTCAGATGAATGTAAATGGTAAAGTAGGCGACAAAGTCAATTTTAATTTGAATTATAATACTGAATCGTCATTTGAATTTGACCAGAAAATGCTTAAACTCAATTATAAAGGAAAAGAAGATGATATTATTAAAAGCATTGAAGCAGGCAATGTAAGTATGCCCTTGAATAGTTCTCTTATACCAGGAAGCTCAGCTTTGTTTGGAATAAAAACCGATTTGCAGTTCGGAAAATTAAGTGTCAGTGCCATTGCCTCTCAACAAGAAGCGGAAACCAAAACTATAAGCACACGAGGAGGTGCTCAAACTACCAAATATGAAATTAATATTGATAATTATGATGAAAACCGGCATTTCTTTTTAAGTCATTATTTCAGAAATAATTATGAAAATGCAATGAGTAAACTTCCGTATGTGATGTCTGGCGTTACTATTACAAGAATGGAAGTTTGGATCACCAATAAACGAGGAAATTATGAACAAGCAAGGAATATTATTGCTTTTGAAGACTTGGGAGAAACCGATCGAATTGATAATCCTCACTGGCAGCCAACGTCAACCAATCTTTTACCTTATAACAAAGCAAATTCATTATATGATGAAATTGTATCTTTGCCAAATGTTCGTGATATTCAGCAAACTAACAATATTCTTTCTTCACAATATGGAGCATTGGGAATAGTAGGCGGACAAGATTATGAAAAAATTGAAAGTGCTCGTAAACTGGATCCCTCTGAATATACTTTTAATCCTACCTTAGGTTATATTTCTTTACGCAATATGTTGCAACCTGATGAAGTGCTTGCAGTGGCTTTTGAATATACTTATGGCGGGCAAACTTATCAAGTAGGTGAATTTTCAACCGATCCTATAACTGCACCAAATGCATTGATTGTCAAATTATTAAAAAGCACTACTCAATCTCCTTCTTTGCCTTCGTGGGATTTAATGATGAAAAACGTTTACAGTTTAGGAGCAACTCAAATTCAACCTGAAAATTTTATATTGGAAATAGTTTATCGAAATGATTCGGTTGGTACAGAACTTCGATATATTACCGAAGGAAATATTAAAAATAAATTATTGCTACAGGTGATGAATCTTGATAGGCTGAACTCCAAAAATGCACCTCAACCTGATGGCAAGTTTGATTATGTAGAAGGATATACTATTTTTTCTTCCAGTGGAAAAATCTTTTTCCCTGTGCTGGAACCATTTGGCTCTCATTTAAAACAAGCAATTGGCAATGATCAGATTGCAGAGAAATATATTTTTCAAGAATTATATGATTCTACCCTTGTAATGGCTCAGGAATTCAGTGAAAAAAATAAATTTAGAATCATTGGAGAATACAAGGCAAGTTCAAGAAATGAAATCAGGTTAAATGCGATGAATATTCCACGAGGATCGGTTGTAGTAACCGCTGGAGGAAAAACATTGGTGGAAAATGTTGATTACACTGTGGATTATATTATGGGGACTGTTAATATTATTAACACTTCTCTTCTGGAATCAGGAACCAACATTGATGTCAAGCTTGAAAATCGTTCTATGTTTAATATGCAGCGAAAAACGCTGTTGGGTACTCATCTGGAATATCAATTTAATCGTGATTTTAGTTTAGGTGGAACCATTATGCACCTTTCCGAAATGCCTTTGACAACCAAAGTAAATACTGGCAATGAACCTATTTCCAACACCATTTGGGGATTGAATACTTCGTGGAGAAAAGAATCACAATGGCTAACCAACCAATTAGACAAGTTGCCATTTGTAAATGCTACCAAACCTTCAACTATTGCCTTAAATGCAGAAGTTGCCCAATTGATTCCAGGACATTCTTCAGTAATCAGTGCGGCTGGCTTGGCTTATATTGACGATTTTGAATCAACACAAACAACTATAGACATTCATTATCCAACTTTCTGGTATCTGGCAAGCACGCCTTATAATCCGAATGGCGGGCTTTTCCCAGAAGCAGCTTTAAGTAACAATGTTGAATATGGTAAAAATAGAGCTTTGCTAGCTTGGTATTATGTTGATCCCATTTTAAATGCCAACAGCAGAAATACACCTCCAAATTTAAGAAATAATGTTGAATCTCAATCTAATCATTTGACACGTAATGTTCTGGAAGAAGAAATTTTTCCAAATAAAGAACGACTGGCAACACAAACTTCACGTTTGACTATTTTAAATTTATCTTATTATCCTACTGAAAGAGGTCCTTATAATTTGGATGCAGATAATATAAATCCTGATGGAACCTTAATGAATCCACAACAACGCTGGGGTGGTATTATGCGAAAACTCGATGTGACTGATTTTGAAACAGCTAACATTGAATACATTGAATTCTGGATGATGGATCCTTTCATTATGGATAAAGATGGAACACAGAGAGGTGGTGATTTGTATTTTAATTTAGGAGATATAAGTGAAGATATTTTAAAAGATGGCAAGAAATTTTTTGAACAGGGCTTGCCTCTTGATGCCGATATTACAAAAGTGGATACTACGGTATGGGGAAAAATTCCTAAGACGCAATCAACAGTTGTAGCTTTTGATAATTCTCCTGGAGCCCGAGATAAACAAGATGTCGGTTTAGACGGACTTCCTACAAACGAAGAACAACAATTTCCTACTTATAAAAATTATGTAGAGAAAATTAATCAAAAAATTGATGCAGAAACACGCCAAAAATGGCAAAATGATTCTTTTTCTCCTTTAAATGATCCTGCGGGGGATAACTACCATTTTTATAGAGGTTCAGATTACGATGCTCAAGAAAAAGATATTTTATCTCGTTACAAATATTATAATGGAACAGAAGGTAATTCGCCCGAAGCTGAAAATACACAGGAAAATTATAGTACTTCTGCTACTTCCTTACCTGATGGAGAGGACTTAAATGGTGATAATACGATGAATGAATATGAAAAATATTATCAATATCATGTTAAAATAAAAAAAGAGGCAATGGAAGTTGGTAGAAATTACATTACTGACAAGATTGTTTCAAATGTGAAATTGGAAAATGGTAAAGTTGAGCCAGTTACCTGGTATCAATTTAAAATCCCTATTAGGGAATATGACGAAAAAATTGGTAATATCCGTAATTTTAAATCTATTCGTTTCATAAGATTGTTTTTGACCAATTTTGAACAAGAAACACATTTACGTTTTGCTACACTCGATTTAGTAAGAGGTGAATGGCGAAGTTATACTAAATCACTTTTTCCAGTAGGCTCAACTCCAATTTCAGAAGGGAAACTCGATGTTCATTCTGTCAATATAGAAGAAGATGCAGATAAAACTCCCGTCAATTACATTTTACCTCCGGGTATTACGCGTGAAACTGATCCGGGGCAACCACAATTGTTGCAACTCAATGAACAATCAATGGCTCTTCGGATAAAAGATTTAGCTCCCAATGATTCAAGAGCAGTTTATAAGAACACTTCGTATGATATGAGACAATACAAGCGTTTACAAATGTTTGTACATGCTGAAAAATTAGTGGACGATCCGAGCGATCTTCAAGATTACCAGCTTACATGTTTCATTCGGTTAGGTTCTGATATGGTGAACAATTATTACGAATATGAAGTCCCTCTTCGCGTGACGCCACATGGCAAATATTTGAATGAAAAAAATGAAGATCGAGAAATCGTTTGGCCTCTTGAAAACATGTTTGATTTTCCTTTTTCTACTTTAATTGAAGCAAAACTGAAACGCGATAAATATCTGCAAACTTCTGGAGGAAACGCCACAACTTTAACACCCTATGAAGTGTATGATCCAGATAACCCTAAAAATAAAATTAAAATTGTTGGAAATCCTTCTATTTCAGATATTGAAAATATCATGATCGGTATTCGAAATGTAAGTGGCGAAATTAAGTCTGGAGAAATTTGGGTCAATGAGCTTCGCATGTCAAAATTCAATGAATCAGGTGGTTGGGCTGCAATGGGAAATTTAGCAGTAGGACTTTCTGATATTGGTTCACTTAATTTTTCAGGTCGTATAGAAACGGCAGGCTATGGAAGCATTGAAAGTAATGTGATGAATCGGCGATTGGAAGACTTGCGACAGATGAATTTTTCAACTGCCTTAGAAGTAGGAAGGTTTTTACCTGAAAAAGCAAAGCTGCAAATTCCCCTCTATTTTTCTTATACAAATGAGACTGTTTCACCTAAATATAATCCACTGAATCAAGATGTCGAATTAAAAGATGCACTGGAAAATTTAACTTCAAAAGCAGAACGAGATTCTTTATTAAATCTTTCACAGGAAGTAAATACTTCTAAAAGTTTCAATATCTCTAATGCAAGAATTAACATAAGAAGTAAAAAACCACAATTTTATGACCCGGCTAATTGGCGATTTACTTATGCTTATATTGAATCCGATAAATATACTCCTGAAATTGAGCAGGATATGAATAAAAGTCAACGAGCTGCTATTGACTATAGTTTTAATTTTAATCCACAACCGTGGGAACCATTCAAAAATATCAAATCATTAAATAAACCAGCTTTTAAAATCATCAATGATTTCAACATTTATTATCTGCCTTCTTCTATTAATTTTAATACAAATTTGAATCGACAGTATTCTCAAACTAAATTACGAACGCTTGAAGCTTCATCTGTTGATATTTCTGATAAATTGGCAAATTTATCATTCAGCAAGGATTTTATGTTCAATCGTCAATTTGAAATAAAATATGATTTAACTCGTGCTATGAAATTCAGTCTTCAGGCAGCAATGAATGCCAATATTGATGAACCTTATTTTACCCCTGAAATAGGAAAAGAATATTATGAAGCCTGGAGAGATACAGTATGGTATAACATTCGTAAGTTGGGAACTCCTTATGCTTATCAGCAAGTGTTTACTGCTTCGTGGAATATACCTATCAATAAAATTCCTATAACAAGTTGGATTGATGCCAACATTTCTTATAATTCAAATTATAATTGGAACAGGAGTGCTCTTCTGGAGAAAGATGGGGAAGATTTAGGAAACATTGCAACCAGCATAGGTTCATGGCAAACGAACGGACAGTTTAATTTTGAAGGGTTATATAGAAAATCTAATTTTTTGAAAAATGTATTGAATCGTAACAGTAGCTTTGCTACTTCTCAAAGACAAACTTTTAAACCTCGTGAATACCAACAGATTGTTGATTTATCAAAGAATCAAACTTTAACCGTACGTCATAATTTGGGTAGTGAGTCTGTTCGCTTAAAAGCAATTGACAAAAATGGAAATACTATTCCGTTGCAATATAAAGTACGCAGTAATTCTACGGTTGATATTTTTCCAAAACAGAATCTGGATAGTGTCCAACTTACTGTTACTACTATCTCGCCCAATGAACGTTCTGTAAGTGGTCAAGTAGTTGATTTTACATTGGGAGCTCTTATGATGGTACGCCGTGTTTCTTTTACTTATCGTGAATCTAACAGTATGGTTTTAACAGGTTTTTTGCCCGAAGCTGGTTTCCTGGGACAGAAAAAATACAATGGTTTTAACGCTCCAGGTTATCCTTTTACGTTTGGCATTCACGATGATAATATGATCCAAAAAGCTATTGAAAAAGGTTGGTTAAACACGGGCGATTCAATTGTAAATCCTGCTACAACAGCTTTTACTTCCGATTTTGATTTAAAAGCTTCATTAGAACCAATTCCTGGATTTAAAATTGACTTGAATGCAACCCGTTATACTGCTTCCAATACCTCAGTTTTATTTATGTACGAAGGAATGCCAACTACCTATACAGGAAGTTTCAACATCACACAAATTGCCTTGTCCACTGCTTTTAAAAAAATAGGTTCTGTGGAAAATAATTATAATTCTTCTACTTTCAACATGTTTTTACAAAACAGGCAAAAAATTGCGGATAGACTTAACAATAAATACATGGGAACAAATTATCCTGCTGCTGGCTTTATTACGTCAACCACTCTGGCAGGGAAAGAATTTGATCCTTCTGTTGGGATTTTCAGCTTAAATTCTCCAGATGTGCTGATTCCTGCCTTTTTGGCTGCTTATACGGGTAAAGATGCTTCCAATGTAAATACTTCTCCTTTTATATCATTATTGAATATCTTACCAAACTGGCGAATTAGTTATGATGGTCTGTCAAGGATTGGTTGGGTGAAAAATCATTTTAAAAATATAAATCTGACTCACGGTTATACTTGTCGTTATAGTGTTGGTTCTTACAGTTCTTATTCAACATGGGTACCGATGTCAGAAGATGAAACTTTTGGTTATATTCGTGATGTTCAGACCAGTTTGCCAATTCCGTCAAGTGCTTATGATATATCAAGTGTTTCAATCAACGAACAGTTTAGTCCATTGCTTGGCATCAATGCCACAATGAATAATAGTATGACTACAAAATTGGAATACCGAAAGCAACGAAATCTTTCATTAAATGTGTCGAGTGCTCAACTGATTGAAAGTTTGAGTGATGAATATGTGATTGGATTTGGATATGTACTTAAAGACTTTGATGTGATTTTGAAATTGAAAACAGATAAACAATCTCGAATAAAAAACGACTTGAAATTGTCACTTGATCTATCTTATCGAGACATTAAAACACTACTGCGAAAAATCGAAGAAAACATAACGCAAGCTTCAAGTGGCAATAAACTCTTCACATTGAAATTTTTAGCCGATTATGTATTTAGTTCAAAATTAAATATTCAGTTATTTTATGACAGACAATCAAGTACACCGTTGGTATCTTCTTCATTCCCTGTTTCATCCTCTAATTTTGGTGTAAGTTTTAAATTGATGTTGACGCGATGATGCTAAAAACTTGTTTTATGGGAATGGAAACAATTTTTTATCGTTAAATAAGTACGAAACAAATTTAAAAAAAATTGAAAACCTATCATTCATTAAAACCTTAATAACTTATGACAAACAAAACTATCAAACCTTATTACCTTATTAAAACAAAATAAAAATACAAATTGGAAGAAAGTAACAACTTTAGTTAAATAAGGTTTGAAAGATAAAAATTGATAAAATGCAAAGCAACGAAACTGACTTCAAAAAAACCCTTGCTGACACACGATTGGATCGTCTAACATATTGATACTGTGAGTGCGAGAATAAAAATTTAACTTCTTATCTATTTTCACAAAATGCTGATATTGTTTAACTTAATATAATTATTTCAGGATGAAAAAATATTCATTACTGTTGTTTTTTTTAATTTTTACAAAACCACTCTTTTCTCAAATTTATGAACCTGTTCATTGGACAGTAACTCATAAAATAGAAAATGATACAACCGCAAAAATTATTTTTAAAGCTGAAATTGATGAAGGGTGGCATTTATATGGCCTGAAATTGCCTGAAGGAGGACCAAAAGCAACTAAAATCGTTTTTGAAAAAATTGAAAATGCAAAACGAATAGGAGAATTACAAGCTTTGTCGAAATTAGAAAAACAATATGATCCTAATTTTGATATGGAACTGACTTGGTATAACGAAGAAGCTATTTTTATTCAAAAAATTGGCTTTAGTCATTCCCAGAATGTAAAAGTGAATGGTTATATTGAATATATGGCTTGTAATGATAAGACATGTTTGCAACCAACCACTGAGCCTTTTTCAATAAGCCTTCAACCGAAGGTGTTGTCTGCTTCTGTGGCATCTGTTAATCATGTCCAGCCACCACCGGAAACTGATTTTTGGACACCTGTAATTGATGAACTGAAAAAGTTTGGTGAATCGGATCAGGCATCTGAAAAAAATTCTCTGTGGTTTATTTTTCTGGCAGGCTTGATAGGTGGTTTGCTTGCCATACTGACTCCATGCATCTGGCCTATTATTCCAATGACAGTAAGTTTTTTCCTTAAACGTTCGGCAAATCGAAAACTGGCTCGTCGGGATGCTTTTTTGTATGGTTTGTCAATCATTGTGATTTATGTAGCTTTAGGTTTATTGGTAACAGTCATTTTCGGTGCCAGCGCTTTGAATAGTATTGCTACCAATGCTGTTTTTAATATTATTTTCTTTCTCATATTTTTCATTTTTGCTTTGTCATTTTTTGGTGCTTTTGAATTGACCTTGCCTTCTTCCTGGTCAACAAAACTCGATGCCAAAGCTCAAACAACTGCTGGCTGGTTAAGTATTTTATTCATGGCTTTTACACTGGTGATAGTTTCTTTTTCCTGTACGGGACCGATTATTGGAACTTTGTTGGTGGAAGTTTCAAGCAATCAATCCATTTTAGCTCCAACCATTGGGATGTTTGGCTTTGCTTTGGCTCTGGCTGTTCCTTTTACATTATTTGCTTTCTTTCCTTCCTGGTTAAAATCTTTGCCACGGTCGGGTGGTTGGTTAAATCAGGTAAAAGTGGTGCTGGCTTTTATTGAGCTGGCTTTTGCTTTAAAATTTTTGTCGGTTGCTGATTTGGCTTATGGATGGCATATTTTGGATCGAGAAGTATTTTTATCGCTATGGATTGTTATTTTTACCTTATTGGGAATTTATTTATTGGGAAAAATTCGTTTTCCACACGATAGCGAAATAAAGCATGTTTCTGTGTTAGCAGTTTTTTGGGCAATTATTTCATTTTCGTTTGCAATCTATATGATACCAGGTTTGTGGGGCGCACCGTTGAAAGCCATCAGTGCTTTTACACCACCGCTTTATACTCAGGATTTTAATTTATATCAGCAAAACATTTATCCTGATTTTACCGATTATGATGAGGGAATGACTTTTGCTAAAGAAAAAAATTTACCTGTTATTGTTGATTTTTCTGGATATGGATGTGTGAATTGCAGAAAAATGGAAGCAAATGTCTTGTCCGATCCTGAAATCAGCAATTTTTTGAAAAAACAATTTGTGCTAATTACTTTATATGTGGATGACAAAACACCTCTTCAAAAACCTTATGAAGTCATAGAGAATGGCAAAGTAAGAAAAATCAAAACAGTAGGTGACAAATGGAGTTATCTGCAACGATATAAATTTGGTGCTAACGCTCAGCCTTTTTTTGTAATGCTCGATAATGAAGGTAAACCGCTCAATAAACCATTCACTTTTGATGATCATCCTCAGCATTTTTTAAAATGGTTGACAAAAAAATAGAACAAAATGTCTTTTTGTTTGTTTAAAACAAGAAAATTACTGTTATTTTGTCATTTCCCCATTCGTATTTAATGGCTTGAAAAACAAAAAACAACAATTGGCAAAGTTATTGCTAAAATAAAAAAGATGCTTATATCAATTCAGCAAGAAATTTATGCTGAAGTTGAGGAATAAAAATTTTAAAAAATGAATAAATATCAAAAAGAAAAAATGGAAAAAGGAAAAGATATGGCTAATAATGAAATAAATGAACAAGAAAAAATTTCAGGTAAGAAAGAAAATTTAGTTCCTCAAGCTGAAAAAACAGAAGAAAATGAAAATATAGAAAAGGAACTGGAGAGATTAAGAATAGAATGCGAAGAGCTGGCAGATAAAAATTTACGTTTGATAGCTGAGTTCGATAATTATCGGAAACGAATGTTGAAAGAAAAGACGGAATTATTGAAAAATGCTTCAGAAAGTCTTCTGGTAAATCTTTTACCATTGGTAGATGATTTTGAACGTGCCTTGCAAGCTATCGAAACCACTGATGATATTAATGCTATAAAAGAAGGCGTTCAATTAATTTATAATAAATTTATTAATTTTCTACACCAGTATAATGTAAAAGAAATACCTACTATTAATCAAGAATTTGATACTCAGTTACACGAAGCTGTTTCAACAATTCCAGCTCCCAATGAAGATTTAAAAGGGAAAATTGTTGACTGTGTATTAAAAGGTTATACTTTGAATGACAAAGTTATTCGTCATGCAAAAGTTATTGTTGGTGAATAAATAATTTTTTGATGTTACTCAAACATTCAATAAAAATGGCTGAGGAAAGATAAAATATTATGGCAAAAAGAGATTATTATGAGATTTTAGGAATTTCACGAACGGCTACTGAAGTGGAAATAAAAAAAGCTTATCGTCAGAAAGCTATCGAGTATCATCCTGACAAAAATCCGGGTGATAAACAAGCCGAAGAAAATTTTAAAGAAGCTGCTGAAGCTTACGAAGTATTAAGTGATCCTGAAAAGAGAGCTCGCTATGACCGATATGGACACAGCGGAGTAAGCGGTTCTGGGGGAGGTGGTTTTGGACAAGGAATGACTATTGAAGATATTTTTTCTCATTTTGGAGATATTTTTGGCGGTCATTTTGGTAGCTTTGGTGGCTTTGGTGGCTTCAGCGGATTTGGAAGTGATTTCCAATCTCCGAACACAAAGATACGTCATGGTTCTGATTTACGAATAAAAGTAAAATTGACGCTTGAAGAAATTGCCAGTGGCGTTGAAAAAAAAGTGAAGGTTAAGAAATATGTTGCCTGTCCTTCGTGTAAGGGAACAGGTGCTGCCGAAGGTTCTTCTCCTGTAACTTGTTCAACGTGTAGAGGAACTGGACGTGTAACCAGAGTACAACAAACCATTTTAGGCCGAATGCAGACCACCGTTGAGTGCCATACCTGTAAAGGCGAAGGAAAAATTATTGTTAATAAATGTCCTTACTGCAACGGAGAAGGCATTATTCAAGATGAAGAAATTATTACTATTAATATTCCAGCAGGAGTAAGTGAAGGTATGCAACTTACTTTTGCAGGTAAAGGAAATGCAGCAAGAAGAGGTGGTATCAATGGGGATCTAATTGTGTTAATTGAAGAAGAACCTCATCCTTCTTTAATACGTGATGGGAATGATTTGATCTATAATTTGTTATTGAGTGTTCCGCAAGCAGCTTTGGGTGGTTCTATCGAAATTCCTTCTCTTACAGGAAAAATAAAAGTGAATATTGAACCAGGAACACAGCCAGGAAAAGTTTTACGTTTGAAAGGCAAAGGTTTACCTGATGTAAATCGTTATGGCAATGGGGATTTATTGATCAATATTGGCGTTTATATTCCAGAAAAATTAAGCAAAGAAGAAAAAAATCTTCTGGAAAAATTAGATAAATCAAATAATTTTAAACCAAATCCTCCAGCTTCAAAAAAATTTTTCAGCCATTTCAGAAATATGTTTGAATAACAACGTGTTGTGAAATATAGTAAAATGAGGAAAACAAAATTTTCTTCATTAAATGGAAGTATAAATTATAAATTTTCCAGGAGTAAAAAATTTTAAGGTTAATCAATAAAGGTAAAGTATTATGTTTGTATAAAAGTTCCTCCTTCTCTCACCACCTGCACCTCGTAACTTAACAAACCTTGCATACGACATAAAAACTAAAGGTCTCCACTGGAACTCCAAACTGTTGACTACCACGTTTAAGCAGATGGTAAATTGTGATGATTGAGTTCACTGTGATTGCAAATACTTGCAAAGGAAGTTTTTCCATCAACATGTGAAAAAATTTCGTCTCGTAATTCAAGTGGTAATTCGATATTTCTTAACTGTAAGCTATTTAGCCAATCTTTTACCTCGTTTTTTTGTAAAGTATGAAAAACTTCTGAAATTTGTTTAATTTGTTCTTGGGTATATTCATTGGCAGGAATTCCTTTCAAAGCATCTAATTCCTCGTCATCATAATAAATAATTTCATTTTCCTTATTGAAAAGTTGTTTCACCTGGCATTCATTGTAAGCATCGCAATAACTACAAGTTGCTGAAGGATTGATTAAATGATTGTTTGTCGCCTTTTTCTTATTAAAATGAGTGAATATAAACAAAATAACGCCAAGTATGATTGCAATGATTAAAAATATCCACATATTTTCTATATTAAAGTCTTAAAAAGATGTTCTAACATAATTTATCATACAAAATTAAGCATAAATGTGATGATTTAGCTATTTTTGTAAAGGATATAAAATATAAATAACATTTTTAAGTTTTTTAAGAGGAAATGGATATTGTAGAAAATAATAAAATTCCATGTTTTACTGATTGTTTCTTTTCTTAATTTCTTAATTTCTTAATTTCTTAATTTCTTAATTTCATTGAAGATAAAAAATAGAAATACACTTTTGCTTTTACTGCTGATGCTACTGGTTGGCAGTTGTTCTCTTCAGAAAAACACCAAGTTTTCTCGTAGTTATCATGCTTTGACTACTCGTTTTAATGTATATTTTAACGCTGAACAGAGTTATCAGGAAGGTCTAAAAAATATTTGGGATGCCAACAAAGACGATTATTCAACTGTTCTACCCCTTTATCCCATTAGCCGACACTCTAACGCTGCGGCTGCTACTGCTACTGCTAACATGGACAGAACCATTGAAAAATGCCGTAAAGCTATCAAACTTCATTCTATTAAACAAAAACCGGAGAAAGATTATAAAAAGTGGAATTCTCCTGAATATCAAGCTTTCTATAATCAAGAAGAATTTAATCCACTTCTTAAAGAAGCGTGGTTATTGTTAGGAAAAGCAGAATTTCATAAAGGTGATTTTTTAGGTTCCATCGGTACTTTTTCGTACATCGCCCATCATTTTGCTGCTGATCCTGATGTTATTATTCAATGTCAACTATGGATGGCGAGAGCTTACACAGAAATGGGATGGCTTTATGAAGCAGAAGATATTTTATCAAAAATTAATCAAGATCAATTAAAAAAAGAGCATGTTGGGTTATTTGCTGCTGTAAACGCCGATATTTTATTAAAAAAGAAAGAATACAAAGAAGCAATTCCCTATTTACAATTGGCAATAGAAAAAGAATCAGATAAAAAATTAAAACAACGATTCACTTTCATTTTGGGACAACTCTATCAAATCACAGGAAATGAGAATGCAGCATATCAGGCTTTTACACAGGTGTTAAAATCAAATCCTCCCTTTGAAATGGATTTTTATGCTCGTATTCAACGAGCTCAATTAAATGCTTCCAATTTCTCATTAACACAGAAAGAACTAACCAAAATGCTAAAAAATTCAAAATACAAAGATTATCAAGACCAGATTTATTTTGCAATGGGTAAAAATCTGCTGATGAAAGGTGATACCTTAAAAGCAATAGAAAATTTCAAATCTGCCATTGATAAAAGTACTCGTAATGGTTATGATAAAGCCAATGCACTAATTACCTTAGGAGATTTACATTACAAAAATAAAAATTACAAACAAGCTTATCCTTGCTATGAAGAAGCATCAAAAATTATTACCAATGAACATGGAGATTATCAGCGAGTGTCACGCTTATCTGAAATACTGAGTGAATGGGTAGTTCAATATGATATTGTGATGCTCCAGGATAGTTTGCAGCGATTGGCAGCTCTGCCAGAACGTGAACGAATGGAAGCTATTCAAAAAATCATAGCTCAGGTAAAAGCCGAGGAGGAAGAGGCTGTTCAAAAAGCTGCCCAGGAACAAGCCATTTTAAGCAACATGGACGTTGGCGATCAACTTCAACCTATTGGTGGCAACATGCTTACCTCAAAAGAATGGTATTTTTATAACCCGGATTTAAAAGAAAAGGGAAAATTGGAATTCCAAAAAAAATGGGGGAAACGTAAATTAGAAGACAATTGGCGAAGAGCTAACAAAACAGTACAATTATTTGCTCAGGAAAATGGAGAAACAAATATTATGGAAAATTTATCAGACACAACTGTTTTTCAAACAATTACAGATAATAAAAATCCAGCATTTTATTTGCAACAACTACCATTAACTCCAGCTCAATTGGAAAAATCCAATCAAGAAATGGCAACAGCCATGTTTAATTTAGGAATGATTTATTATGACAAGTTGCAGGACGTTCCAATGGCGATTAAAACTTTTGAAGAATTTGTTAGCCGATTTAAGCAACATCCACGCTTATCAGAAGCTTATTTCCAATTGTATCTGATGGAAAGCAAAATGGGTAACCGAGATAAAGCTGAACAATGGCGGACAAAATTAATTACTGAATTCCCTGAAACAACTTTTGCCAGATTGCTTTCCAAACCTGATTATCCTGAACGATTAAAACGAATGTATCAAGAGCAGGATTCTATTTATCGTCTTGCTTATCAAGCTTATACAAAGAATGATTTTAATGCCGTATTTCAGTATAAAGAATATATGGAACAAAATTATCCCACTTCACCCCTTATGCCAAAATTTTTGTTCCTTGAAGCTTTAAGTATCGGTAAAACATCTTCTTCTGAACGTTTTGAGAAAGAATTAAGCAATTTAATCAGTGCTTATCCTGAAAGCGACGTTAGCTCGATGGCAAAAGATATTTTAGCCTTGATAAAACAAGGAAAACAAGTGCAAACAAGTAGTACGCATGGTTCTCTTTTAGCTAAACGGGAAGAAATAATTAAGACAGAAAAAGAAACAGTGGTTCAACAACAGTTTTCGCCTGATAAAAAAACCAAACATTTGCTGTTGCTGATAAGCGATGCAGATAAAAGAGATTTGAATCAATTGATGTATCAACTTGCTTCGTTCAATTTTTCTAGATTTTTAATTAAAGATTTTGACATTGGCATTCAGCCACTGGATAGCACAAGAAATATTTTATTTGTTGCCAATTTCGACTCTTATGATGAAGTCTTGTGGTATTTGAATACACTTTCGTCTGATGAATTGTTACAATCACTTATGAATCAATTGAATATACAAAAGGTTATTATCTCTGAAAATAATTTTGCTTTATTGAAAACAACTTTCAGTTTAAACGATTATTTGGCTTTCCACGATAAATTTTTAACACCCGACAATAAAGCAATAAAAGAAATTACTGCGTCTTTTGAGAAAAAAACAGCTTCGACAGTAATCCCTTCTTCTGCTGCTGGGAAACCACAAATAGGAGGTGAAACTCAATCGCCAGCAAAAGCATTGAAAAATGAAAATGTTTTAACTCAATCGGTTGCACCAACTCTACCACTGGAAAAACAAACAGAAGCAGCTCTTCCTTCGACAACACCTCCAATAACTAAAGAAGAAGTGCCTCTTTACAAAGGTTTATTTGCTTATAAACCAAATGAGCTTCATTTTGTTACTATTTATGTTGTTTCAGGAAATGTGGATGAGACAAAAGTTCAAAATGCTTTTGATAAATATAATCAACAAAACTATGGGATTTTGAATTTGTCAACTCGAGCTGAGAAAGTTGGGAAACAGCAATTTTTCATCATTGGACCTTTTCCTGATGCCAACACTGCAAAATCGTATTTGATGCGGATAGTCAAAGAATCTTCGCTTTTTGAAGGATTAAAAGGGGCAAACTATCGTAATTTAGTAGGAACGCAGGAAAATTTAAATACTATGCTTCAGCAAAATGCATTGAATGTGTATTTTGATTTTATGAAAGAATATTATTTAAAATGATTTTTATGCTTTTCGATGAACAAAATTTTATTGGGTTATGAAACAAGACAAAATACTCTGGATAGATGATGAAATAGATTTGTTGCAGCCTTACCTTATTTTTCTCAATGACAAAGGGTATGAGGTTTTAACTGCTACCAATGGCAATGATGCCATTGAAATTTGTCAGCAAGAAAATTTCGATATTATTTTTCTGGACGAAAATATGCCTGGTTTGACTGGGCTCGATACGCTGGCTGTAATTAAAGAATTATTACCTGATGTTCCGGTAGTGATGATTACAAAAAATGAAGAGGAAAACATTATGAACATGGCTATCGGGAACAAAATTGCCGATTATCTTACAAAACCAGTGAATCCCAGTCAGATTTTATTAACTTTGAAAAAAAATATTCATATAAAAGAAATAGTAACCGAACATGCTACTTCCACTTATCGTTCAGAATTCTCTCAAATTGGAATGAAAATCAACGATTCTTTAACTTTTGAAGAATGGATTGATATTTATAAGAAATTGGTTTACTGGGAACTGGAACTATCCGAAACGGATAGTGGGATGGACGAAATGTTACAAATGCAAAAAACAGAGGCCAATACAGCTTTTGCAAAATTTATCAAAACCAATTATCTTAAATGGTTCGAAAATCCTGAAACTCGCCCCTTGATAAGTCCTGATTTATTCAAAACAAAAATTTTTCCTTTACTTGATAAAGGTGAAAAAATTTTTTTTGTGGTGGTTGATAACTTTCGCTATGATCAATGGAAAATTATTCGAGATCTTTTGGGCGATTTTTATCAATTCGAAGAAGAAGAGCTTTATTGTAGTATTTTGCCAACTGCTACTCAATATGCTCGAAATGCCATTTTTTCAGGGTTGATGCCTCTTCAAATTGAACAAATGTTCCCCGATTTATGGGTAGAAGAAATTGACGAAGAAGGAAAAAATCTGAAAGAAAAGGATTTGTTGGCGACTCAAATACAACGTTTTAGAAAAAATTATGAATTTTCTTATCATAAAATCAACGATTCGAATTCTTGTCAGCGTTTAATTGATCAATTACCACGTCTGGAAAATTGTCAGTTAAATGTTTGTGTCTTGAACTTTATTGATATGCTCTCCCATGCTCGAACAGATTCAAAAATGGTGAGAGAATTGGCTAATGATGAAAAAGCTTATCGGTCTCTTACGCTTTCGTGGTTTAAATATTCAACTACTTATGAATTATTCAAACAAATTGCAGAACGAGGTTATAAGGTAATTTTCACTACTGATCATGGAACTATTAAAGTAAAAGATCCTGTAAAAGTGATTGGAGATAAAAACACCAATGTAAATTTAAGATATAAAGTAGGAAAGAATTTGAGTTATAATAAAAAAGACGTTTTTGAAATTACTCAGCCTGCTAAGGCAGGTTTACCCAGTCCCAATGTGAGCTCTACTTATATTTTTGCTTGTAACGACAAATTTTTTGCTTATCCCAATAATTATAATTATTATGTTAGTTATTATAAAAACACATTCCAGCACGGAGGAGTTTCACTGGAAGAAATGTTAATACCATTTGTTATGATGTTGCCAAAATAGAGAAAGGCAAGTGATTGATTATTTGTTTAATATAAAAAATTAGAAAAATGAAAATTGGATTAATAGGTTTTGGGAAAACAGGGAAAGCAGTCGCTTCTGTTATTTTACAAAGCCCAAAATTTGACTTACAATGGGTTTTACGAAGAAAAAAATTTTTAGATGACAGAAACGCTGCCGAAATTTTGGGCGTTGAATCAGACAATCAAGGTTTGATACATTCTATTTACAGCATTAATATTGACGAACTTCTTGACAAACAACCTGTTGATGCTATTATTGATTTTTCTTCAGAAGAAGGAATTTATATTTATGGAGAAGCGGCTGCAAAAAGAAAAATAAAAATTATCTCGGCTATTTCTCATTATAAAAAAGAAACCCAAGATTTTTTAAAATCTCTATCAAAAAAGACGACTGTTTTTTGGTCACCCAATATCACATTAGGAGTTAATTATTTATTAATTTGTGCTAAATTTTTAAAGAAAATTGCTCCGTGGGTAGATATTCAAATTATTGAAGAACATTTTAAAGGAAAAAAAAATGTATCAGGAACCGCAATAACAATAGCAGAAGCATTAGATATCAATAAAACAGAAATTAATTCTGTTCGTGCAGGTGGCATCGTTGGTAAACATGAAGTTATTTTTGGATTTCCTTATCAGACTGTTCGATTAATACATGAATCAATTTCGAGAGAAGCTTTCGGAAATGGGGTTTTATTTGTTGCAGAAAACTTGGAAAATAAAGAAACAGGTTTATATAATTTTGAAGAATTACTTCTTCCTTATTTTACCGCATAAAATTCATTTATTTGAAATAATGTGTCAATGAAAAAACTTATGTATGTTAAAGATCTCGGAGATTTGCAAGAAGCTCTCCAGGAAGCCTTTGAAGTGAAAAAAAAGCGTTTTGGCTTTCAAGAATTAGGTAAAAACAAAACATTGCTGATGGTTTTTTTTAATTCCAGTCTGCGAACTCGACTGAGTACTCAAAAAGCAGGGATGAACTTGGGAATGAACACCATAGTGCTCGATATCAATCAAGGTGCATGGAAACTTGAAACAGAACGTGGTGTTGTGATGGATGGTGATAAATCGGAACATATTTTAGAAGCGATTCCTGTAATGGGTTGTTACTGCGACGTGATTGGTGTACGTGCTTTTGCTCAATTTGAAAACAAAGAATATGATTATCAAGAAACGTTAATCAATCAGTTTATTCAATATTCTGGTCGTCCTGTTTTCAGCATGGAGGGTGCAACTACACACCCTTTGCAAGCTTTCGCCGATTTAATTACCATTGAAGAATATAAAAAAAGACCTCATCCAAAAGTAGTTCTTACGTGGGCACCTCATCCAAATCCGCTTCCACAAGCAGTTGCAAATTCTTTTGCTGATTTTATGAATGAAGCGGATGTAGAATTTGTGATTACGCATCCCAAAGGTTATGAGCTGGCTCCTCAATTTGTTCGTGATGCCAAAGTAGAATACGACCAGATGAAAGCTTTTGAAGGAGCGGACTTTATTTATGCCAAGAATTGGTCAGCTTATCAAGATCCTAATTATGGTAAAATTTTGTCCAAAGATTTAAGCTGGACAGTAAGTAGTCGTCAAATGGCAGTAACTAATAATGCTTATTTTATGCATTGTTTACCCGTGAGAAGAAATATGATTGTGACCGATGAAGTAATTGAAAGTCCACAATCGCTGGTGATTCCTGAAGCTGCAAACCGCGAAATTTCGGCTCAAGTGGTTATTAAAAGAATGTTGAATTCATTAAGTTGAGCAAGAATTATTTTTACACTTTTATAACAAGGTTAAATATATATTTATCTAAAAATTAAAACATTAAGTTAAAAAAATATGGATTTGGAACAAGTTATTGCCAGCATCAGAAACATCCCTGATTTTCCTAAAAAAGGAGTGCAATTTAAAGATATTACCACGGCAATGAAAGATGCGGATGTTTTACAGTTTGTTTCTGACGAACTTTATGATTATTACAAAGACAAAGGTATTACGAAAGTAGTCGGTTTGGAAAGTCGTGGTTTTGTTTTGGGAAGCATTCTGGCTTATAAACTTCATGCAGGTTTCATATTGATTAGAAAAGCCGGAAAACTTCCAGCAGCAACTTATAAAGTGGAATACGAACTGGAATATGGCACAGATTCACTTGAAATTCATCAAGATGCAATGAATGAAAATGATATTGTACTTTTACATGATGATTTGTTAGCTACAGGTGGAAGTTCCAGTGCAGCGTTAGAATTAATAAAAAAATTTCATCCTAAGGCAATCTATGTAAGTTTTTTGATTGAATTGAAAGACTTAAACGGCAGGGAAAAATTGAAAGGTGTAAATGATATTCATTCCCTTATTCAATTTTAAGCCAATAAAATTTTTCAACTCATTTCTTAAAGGTCGTAAATTCAAGTAATTAATGCAACTTTTTCAGGGGAAATAAAAGGTAAAGAAAAAATTATTTTTCAAGACAAAGGAGAAAAAAGAGCATTTCCCCTTTGCCCTGATGGAATAAATGCTTTACTTTG
>JAGPGD010000058.1 GCA_018056165.1 Paludibacteraceae bacterium
ATGAGAATTTCATTCTTGAATAATTTTAATGAACTTTAGTTTAACATTTTAATTGACTTATAGTCAAAATTCAGGCGAATTCTATTCGCAATCCAACCTATGGATTTTCAATCCATAGTATTTGAGTAAGTTTCGTCTGTGAAATAGAATCATTTGCATTGACAATTTTCCGCAAACTATCTTGCCAGAGAGGGACAAATTCCCGTATCAAACTCACGCTATCAATTTCAACATTCAGTTTTTCGTTACAATCTATACTATTCAACAACGAACCAGTAAGTGAGTCAATTTTATAAGGTTGCCTAGCACGTAAGCGGAAAGTATAGCGGCGTAATAAACTATCGTTATATGCTATGTGAGAAATGCTATCAACTTCCCCATTGGCATAATGAATTCTTAAAACTATATAACGATTTTCGCAAGAATCCTCAGGAGCAATTCGTTGCAATAGTTTCAATTCGTAAATATCATTGAAAAGAAGATCAGATCGCTGGATTTTAAATAGCAAATTTCTTCTGATAGAATCTTTCGTAAGAAGATAATGTGTAGGCAAATACCAGAGATTTGTTTTAGTAGTTTCAAGATAATTGGGATGATATTTTCCTTTTTTAATATCTTCTTGTAAATGATTTAGCCGAAGAATCACGTCAGTATAAACTTTTTCAAATTCTCTGGGATTTTTTCCATACCATGCAAGAGACGAATCAAATTGAGCCTGAGTAATACCATGTTTTTTTAAAACATATTGATAATAATAAGTATTATAATTACCTATGTAAAGGCTGTCTTTTGCATAAAGTACTCCATCGAGGAGGTGAAAATCAGTAAGAACTTTAACCATTTCCTTTTTACTCAGTACATCTTTAGGACGTCGATTGCACGCGGCTATTAGAAATAGAATAATACTTATTAAAAAGAAAAATCGAAAGAATTTATTTCTCTGGTGAAACATTTTGTTTTGGTTTTTTCTCAAAACTTTGATTCAATTCCTTTCGGTAGAAAAACAGAATGATGAAAACAGCGATCGTTATAGCAGAATCTGCCACATTAAAAATTGGTTTGAAAAAAATTACTTCCCCAGCACTATTTTTAATCAGAGGAAAATAAAGCATATCTACCACTTTACCATAAAACAAGGGAGCATAACCACCTTCAGGAGGCAAAAAAGTAGCCACTTTACCATAACTGTCACTGAAAAGAACACCATAAAATACAGAGTCAAAGATATTTCCTGCAGCACCTGCCAGCAAAAGCGAAATAGTTAAAATATATCCAGTGGGAAATTGTTTTTTTATTAAGGAACGAAGATAAAAAAATATTAAGACAACTGCTACAATACGAAAAAAGGTAAGAAAAAGTTTACCGATGAATTGCATTCCGAAAGCCATTCCGCTGTTTTCAATAAAATAAATTTGAAACCAGTTGAATATATCTACATGGTCACCCAGAGCAAAATGAGTTTTTACATAAATTTTTGAAGCCTGATCAATAAAAAGAACAAGAAAAATCAACAGGGCAGATTTTTTAGCAATAGACATTTTCATCTGGAGGTCATTATGAAAGTTCGGCAGCAAGTTTTTTGCTGCCGACTTTTTGCTTGAAGATTTATTTTTTCTTATTTTTTGCTTCAATACTTAAAGTAGCATGAGGAACGGCACGCAATCGCTCTTTAGGTATCAATTTTCCTGTTTCACGACAAATTCCGTAAGTTTTATTTTCAATACGTACCAATGCTGCCTGTAAATGCCGAATGAATTCTAATTGCCGTTGAGCCAATCTTCCTGCTTCTTCTTTTGAAAGGGTAGTAGCTCCCTCTTCTAACACTTTAAATGTTGGCGAAGTATCTGAAACATCATTACTGGCTTCATTAGTTATCGCATTACGAAGTATTTCGTAATCTTTCTGAGCCTTTTCAAGCTTTTCAAGAATAATTTGGCGAAATTCTTCCAACTCCTCATCTGAATATCTTGTTTTTTCTGCCATCGTTCATTGAATGATAAAAGTAATCCTTTCGGATTGGTTAATGCCTTTGAAATAATCTGCGAAAATAATCATTTTTTTTCTCTTTAGCAATAATTTTAAAAACTCATTGAATGAATTCCTTTGTTTTTTTTATTTTAATCTTTACAAAGTAATCATCAAAATCTAATTCAGTGGTATTATCAAGTTTATCCACTAACGTAATAGAGGTTGCCAATGTCTGGCTGGCAATATAATTTGAAAATTCGTTTATTGCTTCATTAATTTCATCCCGCTTTTCTATTTCAATGGTAATTCTATCTGTAATTTCAAAATCATTGGCTTTTCGAATATTTTGAATTCTATTGATAAATTCACGAGCAATGCCTTCTTTCAGCAGTTCATCCGTCACCGTTATGTCGAGCGCTACTGTCAGTTTGCCATCGTTAGCAGTTAACCAGCCTGGCATATCTTCTGTAATAATTTCTACTTCTTCCAGAAAAATAGGAACTTCTCCCGCTGAAAGTTGTAAAACATATTCGCCTTTTTGTTCTATTTCTGCAATTTCTGTATTTCCTAAATTAGCCAGAGCTTCCGTAATTTCTTTCATTAATTTGCCATATTTTTTACCAAGCAATTTGAAATTTGGCTTTACTTTCTTTATTAAATTATGCATTTTACCATTTTGCGGGATGATTTCCAGTTCCTTCACATTAACTTCTGTTTTAATCAAGTCCGCTACATATTTCAATTGCTGATAAGTTTTTTCATCGGGGGCTGGAACAATAGCTTTTGCTAATGGTTGACGCACTCTTTTATTTGCTTTTTTTCGTAACGAAAGAATCATTGAAGAAACTTGTTGAGCCAGTTGCATACATTCCTCCAGATTTTTGTCAATAAGATTTTCATTGTATTTGGGGAAATCAGTCAAATGAACAGATGCTTCTTTATGTTTTTCCGTAACTGCATTCAAATCGATGAACAATTGGTCAGCATAAAAAGGTGCAATGGGTGCCATTAGTTGAGAAACAATTTCTAAGCAGGTATAAAGTGTCTGATAGGCAGAAATTTTATCCTCATCATATTCACCACCCCAATAACGTTTCCTGTTCAAACGAACATACCAATTGCTTAGATTTTCGCACACAAAATCTGCAATAGCGCGTCCAGCTCGCGTAGGATCATAATCGTCATAATCATTGGTAACTTCTTTGATCAAAGTATTAAGAAGGGAAATTATCCAACGATCAATTTCAGGACGTTTTCCCACCGGAATTTCTTTTTCGGCATAAGTAAAATGATCCACATTGGCGTAAAGAGCAAAAAAGGAATAAGTATTGTACAGCGTTCCAAAGAATTTCCGACGAACTTCTTCTACTCCATCAATATCAAATTTTAAATTATCCCACGGTGAAGAATTTGTCATCATGTACCAGCGAAGAGGATCGGAACCATATTTTTCAATCGTTGCAAAAGGATCAATAACATTTCCTAAACGTTTTGACATTTTATTTCCATTTTTGTCAAGAACCAAACCATTGGAAACCACGTTTTTAAAGGCGACAGAATTTTTTATCATGGTACTGATGGCGTGCAAGGTAAAAAACCATCCACGTGTTTGATCCACTCCTTCAGAGATAAAATCGGCTGGATAAAATTTATGTTTATCAATGGCTTCTTTATTTTCAAAAGGATAATGCAATTGGGCAAAAGGCATCGAACCAGAATCGAACCAGACATCAATTAAATCTGATTCTCTCCGCATCGGTTTGCCACTTTCTGACACAAGAATAATCTCATCGACGTAAGGACGATGCAAATCAATATTTTCTATTGAATAATTCTCATCAGTATAAACGCCGACTTTGAAATTTTTATAAGGATTTTTTTTCATCAATCCCGCAGCAACAGATTTTTCAATCTCTACCATCAATTCTTCTACGGAGCCAATGCAAATTTCTTCTGATCCATCTTCTGTTCGCCAAATGGGAAGAGGCGTTCCCCAAAATCTACTTCGTGACAAATTCCAGTCCTGAAGATTTTCCAGCCATTTTCCAAATCGTCCTGTTCCTGTTGAGGAAGGTTTCCAATTGATAGTTTCGTTAAGACGAATCATTTTATCCCGATAAGCAGTAGTTTTTACGAACCAACTATCCAGCGGATAATACAAAACAGGTTTGTCGGTACGCCAGCAATGTGGATAACTATGAACATATTTTTCAATTTTGAAAATTTTGCCTTGCTGTTTTAACATCACACAAAGATCAATATCGAGGGTTGCTTCATCATTTATTCCATTTTCTGTTGTGATGGAATCTTCCAATTGTATTTCCTCTGGAAGGTATTCATTTTTTACATATCTACCAGCATAAGGTTGATAAAGTTCTACATTGATTTTCTGAGCTATAAAATCACGATCCAAATCTTCCAATTTGAAAAATTTACCTGTTTTATCCACCATTGGTTGCCAATTTCCTTCTTTATCTTTCAACAATAAAGGAGGAATATTATTTTGTTTAGCTACTCTGTCATCATCTGCTCCAAAAGTAGGGGCAATATGAACGATGCCTGTTCCTTCTTCGGTTGTAACAAAATCACCCGAAATTACTCGAAAAGCATCACCTTCCACTTTTACCCACGGAATAAGTTGTTCATAATGAATGCCTACCAATTCTTTTCCAGAACATTCTGCCAGCATTTCATAAGGAATATTTTTATCACCGGGTTGATAATTTTCAAACGATAAATCAGCATTTTTAGGTGAAAAATACTTATCAATCAAGTCCTTAGCTAAAATCACATAAATGAGCTTACCAGTATAAGGATTAATAGTTTTAACCAAAGCATACGAAATGTTTGGATGAACGCACAAAGCCGTATTGGAAGGCAAAGTCCAGGGTGTAGTGGTCCATGCCAAGAAATAACAATCTCCTTCAATTTTATCTTTGAAAGGTAACTTTTCAATTTCTTTGATTTTAAACTGAGCTACACAACTGGTATCTTTTATGTCGCGATAACAACCTGGTTGATTTAATTCATGCGTACTCAATCCTGTGCCTGCAGCAGGAGAATATGGTTGAATAGTATATCCTTTATAGAGCAATTTTTTTTCATAAAGTTGCTTCAACAGCCACCATACTGTTTCAATGTAACGATTGTCGTAGGTAATGTAAGGATGTTTCATGTCGATCCAATAACCCATTTTCATGGTAAGATCTTCCCATTCTTGCGTATATCTCATTACTTCGCGGCGACAGACATTATTGTATTCTTCAATGCTGATTTTTTTCCCAATATCTTCTTTCGTAATTCCTAATAGTTTTTCCACATTCAATTCCACAGGAAGTCCGTGAGTATCCCAACCCGCTTTTCTTTTTACTTGAAATCCTTGCATTGTTTTATATCTGCAGAAAATATCTTTAATAGTACGTGACATTACATGATGAATGCCCGGCATACCATTGGCTGAAGGTGGACCTTCATAAAAGACAAAAGAAGGTTTTCCTTCGCGTATAGCAATGCTTTGAAGAAATGTATCTTGTTCGTTCCACCGTATAAGTATTTCTTTATTGATTTCAGAAAGGTTTAACTCTGAATATTCTGTAAATTTTTTCATGTTCGAAAGCACTTGATATACTATTTTTTTGAAGTTGCAAAATTACGAAATTAAATTGGATTAAGAAGTAATAAACTTTTATGAATCAAGGTCAACGTATAAAAAATTCAAATAGGAACGGCTATCAACAACTTAATTAATTGATTATTAAAAATTTATATTGCACCTTCAAAATTGTTTATTTTTAAATCCAGCATTGTCACTAGAAAAAAATATTATGGCTCAAAATGAAAAGTATATAATATCACATTAATATTTATCGATTATCAAGGCTGTAGATTAATCTCGTTTGGCGAGTCGAAAATTGACAAGTTTGTGTATTACCAGGTATAAGAATTTGGTTGTTAATCAAGAGTTTGGAGCTTTGAGTAGAATACGTTTCATGAAACGTCTGAGTACAGAAGCAATTTCTTCCTTTGAAAGATTCTTTTTTGATGGATGTTGCGAACGCATTTTTCTTTATCTTTACTAAACTTTTGAGCTGGAATTATTTGAATAAGGAATCAATCTTAACCAGATAAAAAAATTATTATGAAATGAAACATTATAAATTCCTTCTATTTGCCTTTGTTCTGCTTCTTGCTTTGATTTCGTATGTGAGTTGTCGTGGCTGGCAGGTTTTAACATTGATTCATTCAATTGTGGGGCGAAAAAGCTATTTAATTGTCTGTATCCTTTTGACTATCTGCCTATTTTTTGGGATGTTTTTTGAGGACAAGTTGTCTATTTCATTAGCCAGACCTCTCCTTTTTTTGGGTTATTCTTTTTTACTATTGGTAACTTATTTGTTTTTCTCATTTTTGTTAGTTGACATTTTTCGCGGACTGAATCATTTTCTGCATTTTATTTCAGATCAAGGAATGATAGCTTTGCGATTTTGGACGATGATGGCAAGTTTGGTTTTGATTATGGTATTAATGATAGCTGGAAATATTAAATTCAATCATCCCGCTTTAGTAAATTTATATTTAAAGTCAAATAAGTCTGTTCAAAATAAGGAAATAAAAATTGTTGCAGTAAGTGATCTTCATTTAGGAACTTGCATTGATAAAAAGCAATTACAAAAATATATAACGCTTATCAATGCACAACATCCCGATCTGGTCCTGATGGTAGGTGATATTTGTGATCGTTCTCTGCCAGCAATAGTTCATCAAAATTTAAAAGAAGACTTACAAAAAATTCAAGCTCCATTGGGTGTTTATGCAGTGGATGGAAATCATGAATATTATTCTTTCCATTTAGCAGAAGTAAATGAATATTATAAAAATGCAGGAGTGAATGTTTTACGCGATAGTACCGTAGAAATTCAGCACCAGTTTTATCTGGTTGGGAGAGATGATTACACCAATCGACAACGAAAGAAACTTTCTGAGTTGATGGATTCTTTTGACCCTTCGAAACCAGTCATAGTAGTTGATCATCAGCCGATGAACCTGGAAGAATCACAAGAGGAAAATATTGACCTTCATTTATCAGGACATACCCATAATGGTCAGGTTTTTCCGGGCAATTTGCTGGCAAAGCGATTTTTCGAAGTGAGTTATGGCTATAAGAAAAAAGAAAATACACATATTTATGTAAGCTCAGGTCTGGGATTATGGGGACCACCTTATCGAATTGGTACTCAATCAGAACTGGTAGTAATTCATTTTCAATACTAAAGAAAAAATAAAAAATTCATCCGTAATTTTAAAAATAAAAACTCCCTTTGAAAGAGTATATTCAAAGGGAGTTTTACCTTAAAAATACCTAATTGTACAATTTTTTAAAACCTCAATTTTCACGATAAATTATTTTCCTTTTGTGGGAGGCGTTCTTTTCCTGTTTTTCATTTGTTCAGAACGAATAGAATCATACTTCTGAAATTTTTCTTTTCCAATGATTTTTTCCAGTTCGGCATCATTGGCTTTACGATCTTTTTGCATTTGAGCTCGCATTTCTTCACGATTTCTCTGCATCTCTTCGCGATACTTCGCTCTGTTTTCATCTTCCTTCTTGAAAAGCTCCGTAACTTTAGCTTTTTCCTCGTCAGTTAAATTTAACTCCTTTGCCCAATAATTAGCTCGTTCCTCAGCACTCATTCTTTTTGGAGGATTTTGTCTCATCTCCTTTTTCATCTGCTGAGGTTGATTTTCTTTTTGTGCAAATATAGTGACACTCAATGTAAAAAGTGTACACAACATTACAATTAAAGTCTTTTTCATACGCTTGTTGTTTTTAAAAATTTTATCTTTTCTATTAAGACTTTTTTGAAAGGAAAGAGTTTAAAGCTTTACTTTAAATTTAGAAAGATTAACAAAAATATTCTGATTTACTATCATTATTGTCCGATAAAAAATAAAAGAGAGGGCAATTTTTAAGTTTGCCCTCAGTAGAGTTTTTTGTGGATTTGTATTTTCAATAAATACTATTAGACATATATACATGAACACTTCTATGGACAAAAGTACACATTTTTTTGGACAATCAGTTTTCGGACAGCTGATTTCTTTGATAAATAACAATATTATCACATGAAACAGTCGAAAACATAAAGCAGATTATTATTACGGATTTTCCTTTCTGAAAAGTTGTAATTTATTTATAATAAGTTGGATATTATTTACTTACATGATTTCCCTAAAAAAATTTCTTGCTTACAAATTATGTGGTAGCTTAATGTTCAATTTATCTAAAATGTATTGTTGATCTTTATTTAATATTTTAGGTAATTGTTTGAGGGTCCTATCCTCAAATTGATATTCA
>JAGPGD010000059.1 GCA_018056165.1 Paludibacteraceae bacterium
AGGATATCAAAAATATTCAGTACAAACTGAATCGAAGACCTCGAGAAAAATTAAACTTTAATTCTCCTAAAAATGAGTTTTTCAAACATTTTTTATAATTTCGCACTTGCTGGTTGACTCTACTTTTTGTTTTTTTATTGTCCTTATCATTACTTATTGAAAAATCATTCATATTTTTGTAAATCATTTCTCTAAATCTTATTGTTATTTACCTTAAATTTGCTTCATATTTGTATCATAAATTTGTATGTTGCTAAATTACAATAGTAAACACTTTTGAAATTATAAAGTAATCTACTTTTTGATTTTTTTGATAAAATAAGTATAAAAGAGCCGGAAAATTCTCAAGGATATTCCTATATTTAGATAAAAAACTTTGGAAGAAATTCAATTTAACATCTTTTGTTTTGATGTTGCTGTAAAATCAAATACGTTGATTTACTAGATTCTAAATTACAAAAAAATCTAGAAATTTGAGTATTTTAAGAATAAAAAATGGTATGAAAAAAATTGTTTTTCCTTTTTGTTTGGTAGCTCTTCTTTTTCTTTTTTCTTGTGAAGAAGATAAATATGCTGACTGGAAAATTTTAAATGAACAATGGTTGCAGAGTCACAAATCCGATTCGGGCTTTGTTTCTACCCCAAGCGGACTTTGTTATAAAGTCATTCACCAGGGATACGATCGTCGCCCAAATCCTTATAGTTGGGTATCTGTGCAATATAAAGGTTATTTGATTGATGGTACTTTATTTGAAAGTGGTATGTATGAATATTATTTGTCGAATGCCATTCAAGGGTGGATAGAAGGAATTACCAAAATGAATGGAGGAGGAACTTATATTTTTTATATCCCTAGTTCATTAGCTTATGGGAAAGATGGCTCTGGACAAATTCCTCCTTATTCCACATTAATTTATGAGGTAACACTTCTTTCATCTACGTATTAATTTTGTATGTAAATTTCGTTTAATAATGAAAAAATTGTTTGTCTTTTTTGTTGTTACCTGTTTAATAGGAATGGTTTCGGTTAACGAATATACTTTAAAAACAATTCCTAATCCTAAAAAACTGGATCAACACAACTATGTGAGTAATCCTGACAAAATTCTGAAAGACGAAACTGTTTATGCCATTAATAATATTTTGGATTCACTTGAAAGAAAAACAGGAGCTGAAATTGCGGTAGTAGTTGTAAATTCAATTGGGGGCGAAGAAATAAAATCATTTACTACTCAGCTTTTTAATGAATGGGGGGTTGGAAAAGCAAAACAGGACAACGGCTTATTAATATTATTTGTTTTGGACCAACAAAAAGTTACTTTCGAAACGGGATATGGACTGGAAGGAATTTTACCAGATGCTATTTGCAAACGTATTCAGATGAAAAATATGATTCCTGAATTCAAAAAAGGAAATTATGATGCGGGATTTTTAGCTGCAATAAAGGAAATAAATTCTATTATTCTTCATGAACCTGTTCCTGAAAAAATTGTTGAACCTATTCATTGGAATGAAATTTTACCAATGGCTTTAATTGTCTATTTAGTATTAATATCAATTACTTGGTTGTGGATAGAAAGTTCCATTCGTAAAATTAGAAAGAATGTAAAACTAAAGACTAACATTGCTCGTTATGTTGCCATTAAAAATGAAAAGAAAGGAATCATTTCCTTAATGACAGTGTTACCTCTTATAATAGGTTTTATAAGTATTCTTATTTTTTTACAACCAATTTTTTTGTTATTACTGATACCTATTCCTTTAACAACTTTACCTGCAGCTATTTATGCAAATATAAAAATGCAAAAAATCAGAAGAGAGCCCATTTCTTGTAATGTGTGTGGTGGTCGGATGCATATTTTATCCGAAAAAGATGATGATGCCTATTTAAAATTATCTCAGCGTTTTGAAGAACAACTTCATTCAGTAGATTATGATGTTTTTATATGTGATAATTGTAAAAATGAAGCTATTTTTTTGCTGGATAAACCAAGTGCCTATACTCAGTGTCCTAAGTGTGGAACAAAGTCTTTTATTTTGAAAGAGAAAAAAATCATAGCTGCACCCACTTATTTACATCCTGGTACAGAACGTATTACATATCATTGTCTTTATTGTGGTTACGAAGAAAATCGAAATCGCCGACTTCCGCGTTTGACCCGTTCACGTAATACCATTATTGCGGGTTCTATTCCCGGAGGAATTTTTAGTGGTAGTGGAGGTTTTGGTGGAGGAAGTTTCGGCGGAGGTATGTCAGGTGGCGGTGGTGCTACCAGCGGCTGGTAAATTTGGCTAAAAAATAATTAGAAATTGATCAAAAACAAATAAAAAAATTATTTTATGAAAAAAAATGTTGTTATTATTTTAATTATTGTAGCAGCACTCGTCTTATGGGGTGTTTCTATGTACAACAGTTTAGTCTCTTCTGAAGAAGCTGTTTCAAGTCAATGGTCGAATGTGGAAAATCAGTACCAGCGTCGAGCAGATTTAATTCCTAATCTGGTTGCAACAGTTAAAGGTTATGCTGCTCACGAAAGAGGAACATTAGAGGAAGTAGTACAAGCTCGTGCTAAAGCAACTCAAATTACTGTAGATGCTAATTCATTAACACCTGAAAAACTTCAGCAGTTTCAACAAGCACAAGGAGAATTAAGTGCAGCTTTGGGTAGACTATTGATGATTGCCGAGAATTATCCAGATTTAAAAGCCAATCAGAACTTCATTGAATTGCAAGCACAGTTGGAAGGAACGGAAAATAGAATTGCGGTGGAGCGAAATCGTTTTAATGAAATGGCTCGAAATTACAATGCTTCTATCCGGCGTTTCCCAAAATCAATTATTGCTGCTTTATTTGGTTTTGAGAAAAAACCTTATTTTGAAGCAGAAGCTGGAACAGAAAAAGCCCCCAAAGTTGAATTTTAAAATCAATTTAAAAGAAAAAACAAAATT
The DNA here is from genome assembly GCA_018056165.1 of Paludibacteraceae bacterium. GTDB lineage: Bacteria > Bacteroidota > Bacteroidia > Bacteroidales > Paludibacteraceae > MVYY01. The sequence goes on from JAGPGD010000059.1 coordinate 2,950, forward strand.
ATGACAAATCCTCTTTATACTCCCAATCCTGAGCGATATATTCATTCAGTAGGTTATCGGTTTTGTGGAAAAAGTGGACTGCAATTGCCAACTATTTCTTTAGGTTTATGGCACAATTTTGGGGATGTGGACGATTTCCAGGAAGCTGAAAAAATGATAAAATTTGCTTTTGATCATGGAATAACTCATTTCGATTTAGCAAATAATTATGGTTATCCTCCTGGCAGTGCTGAGAAAAATTTCGGGAAAATCTTGAAAGAAAATTTTTCTTCCCATCGCGATGAGATGGTTATTAGTACAAAAGCTGGTCATGAAATGTGGGCAGGTCCTTATGGTGACGGTGGCTCCAGAAAATATATGATTGCAAGTCTTCATCAAAGTCTGAAGCGAATGGGACTTGAATACGTTGATATTTTCTATTCGCATCGTTACGATCCGAATACGCCTCTTGAAGAAACGATGGGAGCATTGAGCGATATGGTAAAACAGGGCAAAGCTCTTTATGTGGGTATTTCAAAATATCCTGTCGAAAAGGCAAAAGAAGCTTTTCAAATTTTACGTGCCAATGGAACACCCTGTTTGATTTATCAGGATAGATATAATATTTTTAGTCGTAATGTTGAGTTTAATATCCTTCCTGTTCTGAAGCAAAATGGCGTAGGATTTATTGCTTTTTCTCCTTTAGCACAGGGAATTTTAACTGATAAATATTTGAATGGCATACCTGAAAAGTCAAGAGCCGCCAGTCCATATGGGTTCTTACAAAAAAGTCAGATTACACCCGAAGTGATTGCTAAAGTAAAGGAATTAAATATTATTGCTCAACAAAGAGGTCAAACACTTGCTCAAATGGCTTTAGCGTGGTGTTTAAGATTACCTGAAGTTAATTCTGTCATTGTGGGAGCAAGTTCTGTTAAGCAATTACAGGATAATATTGAAGCAATTAAAAATATTTCTTTTACTGATGACGAACTCTGGAGAATCGGAGAGTTAGGTGCTTAAAAGACTAATTTAAAGAATGATTAAAGAATAACTTGGAGCCTCAGGCATTCCAAGTTTCGAAGTACAGGTTTGCGAGTTTCGAATTTTGAGCTTCGAGATACGGAGGTGTAAGTAGGGGGACATTTTGCGAAATATCTAACAAATTAATAGTTCGGAGTTCGGAGTTCCGAGTAGAATACATTTCATGAAACGCCTGATTGCAAAGCAATTGAAAAATTTCTATTATAATAAAACAAAAAAATCGAACCTTATCTATTTTTAAACCTTAATAACTCAAAACTACCAATGAAATAAAACCTTATTACCTTATCTATCAGGTTGTTTTTTTCTGAATGTAATTAGCGGCGCCGTTCAGTATCGTTGCCTGCAATCTACATATAAAGGTGCGTAGCACCGATATTTTTATGATCTTTGTAATAATTCATTAATTTTCATAGAGTTATACTGAGAAAAAAACTTAAAATAACAGATGAAACAAGAAACAATATTTTCTCCTTATCTATTTTTTATTTAAAAGAAATGTTTTTGAAATGATAAATTTCTATAAAAAGTGGCGAATAAAACGGCAGAATTTTTTTCTGATAATAGGTTTTTTGCCTTTTTTACTGGTAAGTTGTGATAACAGTTACGATTCTTCTATTCCAGATTTTCCAGTACATCTGGAATTGAATTTATTAGTATCACCCAATACTAAATTAAAAAATTCTGTGAATCAATTTTTGATCATTGACGAAAAAAGCAATCTCAAGGCAACCGATCGCATAGGCTTTAGTGGTATTTTAGTTTATACAGATTTTGATGGGAAATATCGTGCTTTCGATTTATGTTGCCCCTATGAAGCTCAAAGAGATATAAAAATCATGCCGAATGAAAAGGGAGAAGCTGTTTGTGAAAAATGTGGCAGTGTATTTTTTATCGGTTATGGTATTGGTAATCCTATTTCAGGCCCTGCCAAGCAACCTTTAAAACGTTATAAGGCTATTGTTCAAGGCGATGTGCTTTATGTCTATAATTGATAAATTTTTCAAAAAAAATTTCACCACTTTTTTTGTTTGAAAACAATTCCTGCTAATCCAACTAACCCCACATAAAATGGATAAAATAACGAGAGAAAAAAAGCGTCTATCCACACATTTTCAAGGGAAAAGAATTTGCTAACCGTAACTAAAAAAACGGCATCCAGCAAATATTTAAAAATAAAAATCGTAACAAAAATTTTCCAAAAAATGGGTTGCATAATTGAAACTATCAGCAAAACTAAAATATTAAAGCACATTAAAAATACCAGCAACGCAATAAAAACAGTAAATTTATCCCGATAAGTTTTCAATTTGGAAGCCCAACGTTTTCTTTGTTTGAAAAATTCAGCAATCGTTTTACAGGCTTGTGTTTCCGTAAAAGCTTCCGTAGATTTTAGAAATTGAATCTTTCCATTTCGTTTTTTTATGCTTTGCAATAAAAAAATATCATCGCCCGACAATTCTTCATCGTGTAAATCATTTTTACTTTCCAGAAATGATTTTTTTAAGAAAGCGAGATTAGCTCCATTACAAAGAATCGGTTTCCCTGAAGCTGCAGTAGCTGCTCCTGTAGCAATTAAGGAAACAAATTCAAGGGTTTGCAGTCGTTGAAAGAAGGAAGAATCATTTTTCATTTTTACAGGTCCAATGATTAAATCACAACTTTGTTGGAAATAAAAATCTATAATGGTTTCTATCCACTTATTTGATGGAGTACAATCGGCATCAGTAGTAATAATTAATTCTCCTTTGGCTAATTCAATGGCTTCTTGTAAGGCTTTTTTCTTACCTTTTTCTTTTGAAGAAAAATAAACAGCATTCTTAAAAATTGGAAGATGATTTTTTATAATACTTTCTGTGGCATCAGTGGAATGATCATTGATCAACAATAATTCAAAATCTTGATAAGTCTGAACGGATAAGGCTTCAAATAAAGAAAGCAAGTTTTTTTCTTCGTTGTGGCAGGGAACGATGACAGAAACCGAAAGGATATTTTTATTGGTCTCACCAGGAGTGAAATCAGGCAATTTTTTCCACCCTTTTATAAAAAAAATGATCAGTAGGAAATATAAAACACTGATAACCAGAAGGTAAATATAGAATTCCATGCTCAAGCAGCAAAAGATACAATTTTTCTTTTTCCAACTTTATGATCTTTAGTAGAAATTTGTGACGGATAAATCAAACTTCTAAGTTTTCAGATATAAAAAATAGCGAAAATTTATTAATTTGAGGATAAACAATCTTTACAGATTCCATGGTACGAAATTTCCACTTTTTCTACAATGAAATCATGGTTTTCTTTTATTTCAAGATTTTCGGGACTAATTTCAAAAATGTCTTGTATTTTTCCGCAACGAGAACAAATAAAATGGGCATGGATAGAAGTATTAATATCAAAACGGGCATTTTTCTCGTCTATATTTAATACTTGTACAGCACCTCGTTCTACAAATAAATTAAGTGTGTTGTAAACTGTTGTTTTTGATAAAGTTGGCATTCCTGGCACCAGCGCAAGATAAATTTCATCGACAGTGGGATGGTTTCTGTTGTTGATTAAATAGTCCATTATTGCTGTACGTTGAACAGAAGGTCTGATAGAATGCTTGATTAAATATTGATAAACTACGGTATTAAAATGATAAATCATGGATAATTTTTTATAATGGATACAGAATTAGTAGAAATAATCAGTTTTTTGAGATTTTGTAATGGAGTTCTTCATAATTTAACTATCGGCATTAAAAATAGAAGTTTGATTTATTAGTAAAATTTTATCAAATGAAAAAATATAGTTTTTGAACAAAACCTTTTCCACTTGATTTTTATATATCATATTGAATTAAATTTCAACAAGTTTCTTTAAAGTATCATTGGTTTCGTGTACCGAAGCTGCACTTTTCCTAAATAATTCTCTTTCTTCATAATTTAATGAATATTGGAGAATTTTTTCAATACCATTTTTTCCAATTAATGCAGGTATTCCCAAACAAATATCATTTTGTCCGTATTCACCCTCTAAATATACCGAACATGGAATTATTTTTCTTTCGTCGTGAATGATTGCTTCTACTAAGAATGCTGCAGCAGCTCCTGGTGCGTACCACGCAGAAGTGCCCAGTAAATTGGTAATTGTAGAACCTCCTAACATAGTGTCAGAAACCACTTTATTCAATGTGTCTTTATCTAAAAGTTCAGTAACAGGTCTACATTTATAAGAAGCATAACGAACCAAAGGAATCATCGAAGTATCGCCATGAGCTCCAATTACCAATGCTTCAATTTCATTCGGATTTGCATCAAGAGCAATACTTAAATAATGTTTAAAACGTGCAGTATCAAGAGTTCCACCCATCCCAATAACTCTATTTCTTGGTAAGCCTGTAGCTTTGTAAGTTAAATAAGTCATTGTATCCATAGGATTACTTACTACTACAAGAATAGCATTAGGTGAAAATTTTAAAATTTTTTCAGCTACTTCTTTTACTATTCCTGCATTTACCTCTACGAGCTCTTCGCGAGTCATTCCAGGTTTACGAGGTACTCCTGAAGTAATCACTACTACATCTGAATTGGCAGTTTGAGCATAATCATTTGTACAGCCTGTAATTCTTGTATTAAAATGAAGCAAAGTAGCAGTTTGAATCATATCCAGTGCTTTACCTTCTGCTATGCCATTTTTTACATCTAACATTACTACTTCATCTACTATATGGTTATAAGCAAGCACATTAACACAAGTGGCACCCACATTACCAGCACCAACAACAGTTACTTTTGACATAATTTTTTTTTTTATTTTTATTAAAATTAATCCGATTTTTAAGTGACTGCAAAGGTACTAATTAAATAAGTTAAGCCCAAATTTGTAAATTGGAAGAATTTTTAATAGGTATCATCTGAAAATTCTTTTATAAAAATCTGAATTACAATAAAATACGTTAATAAAATATAGATATAATTAAAGCTGTTTTATATTTAAGATAAGAAATTCTGACTTAATTTAATAAACAAAATACTATATAAATAACAAAAATTTTTAATGTTAACCCACATTGCAGGTATTATGGAGCTAAGTACCTGTAAGAGAGTGGATGTTTTTTTGAGGAGGAGCCTTTGGGTGCCACACAAATTTTTTTCTTCTTATCAGAGGTGTTTTTATATCCAGTGCA
>JAGPGD010000060.1 GCA_018056165.1 Paludibacteraceae bacterium
ATAAATGATTAACCATTTTTGAACTCGCCAAAAACCTATTGTTCCCTTTATCTTCAAAAGAATTTCTTCACTTGTTAAATGCGGTTTAATCTTTGCTGTTTTGCTCATAATATTTTATTTGTTTTTTCTGAGCAAAGATAAGAATTATTTTTTATATTAGAAAACAACTTGGTATTATTTCCCCTGAAAAAGTTGCATTAATTACTTGAATTTACGAAAAAACAGATGAAGTTTTAAAAAAGAAAGGGAAGCAAAATTTTACTCCCCTTTCTTTTTAATAAATTATAGGTCAACAATAGGCTTATATTTGGGTACTAATAATTTCATTACCATCCAGCCTATTAAATAAGCTACAGCACAAATCGAAAAAATAATAAAATATCCTGAATCTATTCCCTCAAAACCCATAAATCTCATACCTACAGCTTCAGAATAATCAAATAAAGCACCTGATCCCTTATTTATCAAGAAGGAACCAATACCACCTGCCATACCGCCAATACCAGTAATAGTAGCGACAGCATGTTTTGGGAACATATCTCCAACAGTGGAAAATATGTTTGCTGACCATGATTGATGAGCAGCTCCTGCTATACCTATAATGATAATAGGGAGCCAATAAGAATAAGTTCCTAAGGGTTGAGCTAAAAGTGCTAACAACGGGAAAAAAGCAAAAATAAGCATAGCCTTCATACGTCCAGCATAAGGATGCATATTCTTCTTATCCACAAAATATGTTGGCAGCCATCCTCCAACCAATGAAAGCATGGTAATTAAATACAATATAAAAATAGGAACAGCACTTTCAGTGGCATCCATTCCATAAACGGAACTTAAATAAGCAGGTGTCCAGAAAAGATAAAACCACCATACACCATCTGTCATAAACTTGCCAAAAGCAAAAGCCCAGGTTTGCTTATATTTAAAGACCTGAGCAAAAGTTACTTTTTTCTTTTCTATAGGGGCAACCTCTTCTATTTCCTCATCCTTGTCCTGTTGAATATATGCCAATTCTAATTCATTTATTTTGGGATGAACCTCCGGTTTCTTATAAACAAAAACCCAAAATCCCATCCAAATAAAACCCAGTAACCCCATAACGATAAAAGCCATTTCCCAACCCCATGCTTTTGCTATAAAAGGAACAGTTAAAGGAGCAATTAAAGCACCAATTTGAGCTCCTGAATTAAAAATGCTGGTAGCAAATGCTCTATCTTTTTTAGGGAAAAATTCTGCTGTTGCCTTAATTGCCGCAGGAAAATTTCCTGATTCGCCAATTGCCAGAACGATTCGTGCGAAAATAAATAAGGTAACACTAACATTTACAATTTTCGCCACATTATCTACTCCGCTAATAAATTGCTTGGCTTCCCCAAAACTTACAAGCCAATGACCCGTCAGAATTCCTGAAGTAGCGATTCCACAAAAAGCATGTAAAATTGCTCCAAAAGACCACACGCCAATTGCCCACATAAAACCTTTTTTGGTATCTAACTTATCTACCAAACGTCCAGCAAATAACATACTTATTGCATAAAATATTGAAAAAAGAGCTGTTATTGTTCCATAATCATTATTTGTCCAATGAAATTCGGGAGCAATAAAATCTTTCCATGTTAACGACAAAACCTGACGATCCAGATAGTTAATGGTGGTTGCAAAAAATAGCATAAAACAAATTACCCATCGGTAATTGGTCATTTTTACATTATTTTCTTTCATGGTAGTCATATTTTTATGATTTTTTTAATCCTTGAATGATAGAAAGTGAAGTAATACATAAATTAGTAATTCCTTGCCAGTTGTTAGCTTTTATCATTTCAGCAGGAAATAGATTAGAACCCATTCCTACACACATCACACCGGCATCAAACCAACTTTTCAGATTATTTTCTTCTGGCTTGACACCCCCTGTTACCATTAAATTTGACCATGGCATGGGGGCTTTCAATGCTTTTACAAAAGCGGGTCCGAGAACTTCACCAGGAAATACTTTACACAAATCACATCCAGCTTCTTGAGCAAATCCTATTTCGGTTACTGACCCACAGCCAGGGACATAAAGAATTAAACGGCGATTGCAAACTTTTGCAACATCTGGATTGAACAAAGGTCCTACTACAAAATTGGCTCCCAACTGAATGTATAACGCAGCAGTTGGAGCATCAACCACAGAACCAACACCCACTATCATTTCCGGACATTCTTTTTCAGCATATTTCACTACCTCATCAAAAACTTCATGAGCAAATTCACCGCGGTTGGTAAATTCAAAAACTCGAATTCCTCCTTCATAACAAGCCTTTACCACATTTTTTGCGGTTTCAATATTGCTATTATAAAAAACTGGAACTATTCCAGTTTCAGCCATTTTTGTTAAAACTTGAATTTTTGAAAATTTCATTTTTTATCGTTATTTTTAAATTCATAATTATCTTGCTACTCTTCCTGAAACATCGCCTTTCATCAAATTTTCTACTTCTGCTACTGAGACCAAATTAAAATCACCATAAATAGTGTGTTTTAAACAAGAAGCAGCCACAGCAAATTCAAGAGCATGTTGGTCATCATTTGGATAATTAAGGAAACCATAAATAAGTCCTCCCATAAATGAATCACCTGCTCCAACGCGATCTACAATGTGTGTAATATCATAACGTCTGGATTGATAAAGTTTTCCATTACTATATAAAACACCACCCCAAGTATTATGATTGGCATTGATAGAGCCCCGTAAAGTAATAGTTACTTTTTTTGCTCGTGGAAATTTTTCCATTAATTGTTTGCATACCGATTCAAATTTTGCTCCTTCAATATCACCACCTGTTTTGGTTACATCAAAACCTTCTGGCTTAATTTCAAAAACTTTTTCTGCATCTTCTTCATTCCCTAAAATAATATCGCAACCTTGAACTAAAGCGGGCATAACTTCTGAGGCAGATTTTCCATACTTCCAGAGATTTTTTCGATAATTGAGATCCACCGAAACGGTAATTCCCATTTGATTGGCTACTTGAATCGCTTCGAGACAGGTATCGGCAGCTCCTTGTGAAATGGCAGGCGTTATTCCTGTCCAATGAAACCAATCAGCATCTTTCAATACTTCCCGCCACTCAATCATACCTGGCTGAATTTCAGCAATAGCAGAATGGGAACGATCATAAATTACCTTACTACCACGAGCTACTGCTCCTGTTTCCAAAAAATAAATTCCCATTCTCTCGCCTCCACGAACAATATAGTTTGTCCCTACATTGTGTTTTCTCAACTCCATAATACAACTTTCAGCAATATCATTTTGAGGTAAACGAGTTACAAATTCAGTCTGCATACCATAATTTGCTAACGATACTGCTACATTGGCTTCTCCACCACCGAAAGTTGCAATTAATTGTGAAGCCTGACAAAATCTTTCATAACCAGGAGTGGCTAATCGAAGCATTATTTCTCCAAAAGTGACAATTTTTTTACTCATCTTTTCTTTAGTTTTTTAATAGTTAAATAGTGAACGAGTAAACAAAAATAATATTTTTTATTGGTGTATAGATTTCAATTTTTTTAGATAATCTTTTAATGTTTCAAAAGTTGAAATAAGACTTAGCATTATAATAACTAATATTTTCAACCATCTGACCAATAAAATCTAATTCCTGATAAGGTAATAAACCATTTTCAATATCATTGCCTAACAAATTGCACAATATACGACGAAAATATTCATGGCGTGGATAGGAAAGAAAACTGCGTGAATCGGTAAGCATTCCAACAAAACGACTCAATAAACCTAAAACAGAGAGAGTATTCAACTGCTTTTCGATTCCGTCTTTTTGATCGAGAAACCACCATGCTGCACCGAATTGCATTTTTCCTGGAACGCTACCATCCTGAAAATTGCCAATCATGGTAGCCACAACTTCATTGTCGGCAGGATTGAGATTATAAATAATTGTTTTAGTAAGCTTGTTTTGAACATCAAGGCGGTCAAAAAACTTTGACATTGCTTTTGCTGTAGTAAATGTTCCGATGGAATCAAAACCCGTATCAGGTCCCAGGAGCTTGAATAATCTTGTATTGTTGTTACGTATGGCACCATAATGAAATTGCTGAACCCAACCTTTTTCCCAATCAAGTTCAGCAAAAATAACCATCATGGCTGATTTGAATTTTAAAATCTCTTCTTTTGTCAATTCTTTTCCACTATATACTTTATTGAAAATAGTCTTGATTTCATTTTCAGTATAATCTTCTCCATAAAATTCTTCAATGCCATGATCGGAAAGTTTACAACCCATTTCGGAAAAAAAATCATGCCGTTTACGTAAAGCTGTAATTAAATCATCAAATACTACAATATTGACATCAGCAGTTTGACCAAGTTTTTCAATATAAGCTCTAAAAACGGTAGGATTTTCAACTGCCATTGCTTTATCAGGACGCCACGCAGGAAGCATTTTTATTTCAAAACCCTCTTTTTTCACTTTAGCATGATATTCAAGTGAATCGACAGGATCATCAGTGGTACACACCACTTCTACTTTAAATTTACGCATGAGATTTCTTGCACTATATTCTTTTGTTTGCAGTTTAGCGGTACATTCCTCATAAATTTCTCTGGCTGTTTTTGGCGAAAGTAATTTTTCAATGCCGAATGCTCTTTTCAATTCGAGATGTGTCCAGTGATAAAGCGGATTTCGCATGGTATAAGGCACTGTCTCAGCCCATTTTTCAAATTTTTCCCAGTCACTTGTATCTTTGCCTGTACAATATTTTTCATCCACTCCATTGGTACGCATTGCTCTCCATTTATAATGATCACCACCTAACCAAATTTCAGTTAAAGTTTTGAATTGATAATCTTCAGCTACCATAGCTGGAATTAAATGACAATGATAATCAATAATTGGCAACTTTTCAGCATGTTTATGATAAAGCTGCTGAGCCGTTTCATTTTGTAAGAGAAAATTTTCATCTAAAAACTTTTTCATTTTTTATTGATTTTAAAAAATTATTTTAAACGTTTATTTTCTAATAAAAAATTTCTACTGAAACTTATTTTGGATATAAAAATAATAAGCAATCCTTTAAAAAATGTTATAATAATGCTTCTATTTTTCAACTTTTAAGATAAAAAACATTAATTTTTTTAAATAAAAACCTATTAAATTTTTGTGTCCGTGCACGAAGGTACAAAAAATTTTATATTCTCAAAAATTTCTATTATGTTTGTAAAAATTATTTTTGTGTCCGTACACGTATTATAATTTTTAAGAAAAATGGACTATTCTTCAAAAAAAATTCGTATTAAAGATATTGCTAAATTTTCAGGGGTTTCCAAAGGAACTGTTGATCGAGTCTTACATAACCGAAAAGGAGTTTCTGAAAAGAGCAAACAGGCTGTAGAAAAAGTACTGAACGAAATGAATTACTCGCCCAATGTATTTGCTCGTTCATTGGCTTCGAAAAAACTCTACCGCATTTTTTGCCTTTTCCCTGCTTATCAAAAAGGTGATTATTGGGAAAATATAGAAAATGGTTTTGAGCAAGCAGCCGCTGATTTTGAAAACTATAATGTAGAAATTTTGATTGAATACTTTAATCAATTTGATAGTTCTTCTTTTACGAAAGTTTCTCAATCAATACTTGAAAAAGAACCAGATGCTATTATCATGGCTCCGGTTTTTAGAAATGAAACAATTCAATTTGTCAATCAACTGGCAGAGCAAAAAATACTTTTTTCTTACATTGATTCAATGATTGAAGAAACCAATTTTTTAACTTACTATGGTCAACATTCCTTCCAAAGCGGTTATGTAGCTGCCAAATTGCTTTTTCAAACGCTGCCTGAGAATTCAACAGTGATTATTACGCGAACCAAAAGACGTGGTGGCGCAGTATCAAATCAAACAACCAACCGCTATAACGGATTTATGAAATATTGTGAAGAATTTCAACTGGAGAAAAAATTTAATTTATTAAAAATTGAAATAGAGGATGACAATGAAAAAGCTAATTTTCAGCTTTTTAAGAATATTTTTTCTCAATATTCTAATGTCAGTGCTGCCATTACCTTCAACTCAAAAGTTTATAGACTTGCAAATTACTTATCATTGTTAAATAAAACGGATATTATTATACTTGGTTATGATGTGCTCGAAAAAAATGTAACATTTTTGAAACAAGGTATTATCTCCTATTTAATAGCACAACGCCCTGAAAAACAAGCATATTTCAGTATCCGAGATATGTGTTGTGAATTAATTTTCAAAAAACCAATAAATAAGATCAATTATGTTCCTATCGATATTCTGATAAAAGAAAATGTCGATTACTATATCAATTTTAGTAAATACGAAGCAAGCTTATTTTAAATTGTTTACATTTATATATAAAATTTTGAATTTAAAAAAATATAAATTATTATGAAATTAGAAAAGTATAGTATAGGTATTGGTGATCGTTTTGGTCATCAAGGAATTGCTCAATTAAGAGCCGTTATCAAAGCCCAACAATCAGGTTTAAATATTACTCCTGTTTGGAACAAATCGAATCGAGAACACATTTACGTTCAATCACATCCTGAAGAGGTTCGCAAAGAAGCTGATGCTGCTGTTAAATTTTTAGGATTTAAAGGAGATTATTTTGTTGATGCAGATCATGTTAATTTAAATACAGTGGAACCTTTCATAGCTTCATCTGATTTCTTTACATTGGATGTAGCCTCTTATATAGGTAAATCTACTTCAAATGAAAATATTAATGCCTTTATTAATTCCTGTAAAAATTTTAATAAAGAATTATCAATTCCTGGTATTGAAGAGAAGTTTGAAATAAGTAATGAATGGCTCGAAAATATTGCTAAAAAATTTCTTTTAGCATCAGAGCAAGCCGCCGTGCTTTATCAATTTATAAAAGAAAAGAAAAAGAATAATCCATTTATTGTCGAAGTTTCTATGGATGAAGTGCCCACTCCACAAACTCCACTGGAACTCTTTTTTATTCTTAAAATGCTGGCTGACAAGAAAATACCTCTTCAAACCATTGCCCCAAAGTTTACTGGTAGATTTAATAAAGGAATTGATTATCAAGGTGATATAAAACAATTCGCAAAAGAATTTGAAGAAGATATATTAGTTATAGATTATGCTATAAAAATGTTTAATCTGCCACAAGATTTAAAATTGAGCATACATTCAGGGAGCGACAAATTTTCTATTTATCCTTTTATTGCTGAGATAACTAAAAAACATAATAAAGGATTTCATTTGAAAACAGCCGGTACTACCTGGTTGGAAGAAATAATTGGTTTAGCGGCTGCTGGGAATGAAGGTCTCATCCTCGCAAAAAAAATCTATGCTATTGCTTTTCAAAGAAAAAACGAATTGTGCGAGCCTTACTCAGATGTGATAGACATCGATGAAAATAAATTACCACATCCTGAAGAAGTTGAAACTTGGACGAGTGAAAAGTTCGTGAATACTTTACGTCATGTTCCTGATCATCCTGATTATAATCCTAATTTTCGCCAATTAATACATGTAGCTTATAAAATAGCAGCAGAAATGAAAAATGAATATTTTAATTTACTCGAAAAATATTCAAAAATAATTGAAACTTGTGTAGAAGAAAATATTTTTGATCGGCATCTAAAACGTTTGTTTGATTTATAAATTTTCTGTAATTATTTCAAAAACCTCTTATAAAGAATATCCTTATAACAATGATCCTGTAATTGAAAAAGATGAGTTCTTTCTTAAAAACCTGATTTTTTCAAAAGGAAGAAAAAATGAGATTTTTTGAAGGAATATTAAATTTTTTATTGTTTTGATATTTTACAATTATTTGCCATATATAAAAGTTATTTTTACTAAAAAATTAGCTTTTTATAAAGCATTAAATACTCCTTAAATAGTTTGCATGATAGACTTATAGGTCAAAAAGTAGGCTGAAATCTTCTGAGAGGTCGAATATGATTATCTTTGCAATAAATCAAAGGTTATCAATAAAAAAAGTGCATTTATTGTGGTAGTAGAATAACGAAGAAAAAA
>JAGPGD010000061.1 GCA_018056165.1 Paludibacteraceae bacterium
TGACAAAAACGGGAAAACTTCGGTGGATAAAATTTTTGCTACCGGTGATTCGGTAATGGGAGCAAGTTTGGTAGTTAGAGCCATAGCTTCAGGACGAAAAGCAGCCGAAAATATACACCATTTTTTCCACCAGGAGCAGAAAAACTGAATCAAAGAAAATGTTTTTTCATAAAAAAATTAGAGAAATATGTGCGGAATAGTTTGCGCTTTTGATATAAAAAAGAATTCTCAAGAACTGCGTCCTCAAGTTTTGCAAATGTCGAAGAGAGTAAGACATCGCGGACCTGACTGGTCGGGTATTTTTAGCAATGACAGGGCAATTTTGGCGCATGAGCGCCTGTCGATTGTAGATCCCGAATCCGGCAAGCAGCCCTTGTACAGTAAAGATGGAAAATTGGTACTTGCTGTAAATGGCGAAATTTACAATCATCAGGAAATACGGAAACAGTTCGATGGAAAATACGAATTTCTTACCAAATCGGATTGTGAAGTAATTTTGGCGCTTTATCGGGAAAAAGGCCCCGATTTCTTGGATGATTTGAATGGAATATTTGCTTTTGCACTTTATGATATTGAAAAAGATGCTTTCTTTATCGGACGCGATCACATTGGTATTGTTCCACTTTATCAGGGTTGGGACAAAGATGGAACTTATTTTGTTGCTTCCGAGTTGAAAGCTTTGGAAGGTTATTGCAACCGTATCGAAGAATTTCTCCCGGGACAGTACTTTTACAGTTTGGACGGGCAACCCAAACAATGGTACCATCGTGATTGGGAAGATTATGAAAATGTGAAAGACAACGAAAGCAATATTGAAGAATTGCGCAAAGCTCTTGAAGCAGCCGTCGAGCGTCAGCTTATGTCCGATGTTCCCTATGGCGTATTGCTTTCGGGAGGTTTAGATTCTTCCGTAATTTCGGCAATAGCAAAAAAATTTGCGCCCAAGCGTATCGAAAGTGGAAATACTCAGGATGCGTGGTGGCCGCAGCTGCATTCGTTTGCCATTGGACTTGAAGGTTCGCCCGATTTGGCTGCAGCGCGTGAAGTGGCCGAGCATATTGGCACCATTCATCACGAAATTCATTTTACCGTTCAGGAAGGATTGGATGCTTTACGAGATGTTATTTATCATATCGAAACTTATGACGTAACTACCGTGAGAGCCAGTACCCCCATGTATTTGTTGGCACGTTTCATTAAATCAATGGGCGTTAAAATGGTACTATCCGGTGAAGGTTCAGATGAAATTTTTGGAGGTTATCTTTATTTTCACAAAGCTCCAAATCCCGAAGAATTTCACAAGGAAACCGTCAGAAAAATCAAGAATCTGCATTTGTACGATTGTTTGAGAGCCAATAAATCGTTGGCGTCGTGGGGTGTAGAAGGTCGTGTTCCTTTTTTGGACAAAGAATTTTTGGATGTAGCCATGCGGTTAAATCCAAAAGATAAAATGGCCGGAAACGGAAAAATAGAAAAATGGATTTTGCGTAAAGCATTTGAGAATTATTTGCCCGAGAAAATCGTATGGCGGCAAAAGGAACAGTTTTCGGATGGTGTGGGTTACAACTGGATTGATTCATTAAAAGAAATGACCAACAAGTTGGTAAGCGACGAAGAAATGGAAAAGGCAGCCGAAAAATTTCCCATTCAGCCTCCCATGACTAAGGAAGAATATTATTACCGTTCCATTTACTCGGATTTGTTCCCGTCCGATTCAGCAGCGCTTTGTGTGCCTTCGGTTCCGTCTATTGCATGCAGCACACCCATTGCTCTCGAGTGGGACGCTTCATTCAAAAATATGGCCGATCCTTCTGGACGCTCGGTAAAGAGTATTCACAAGGAAGGTTATTGATTTTTTCGTTGTTGATCTGCTGCTTGCAAACAATCTTATTTAATGCAGAGTTAAAAAATCAAGGTTAACAAATTATGTTATCCCTGATTTATTTATTTTTTTTTTATGATTATCCGCAAACTTTCCTAATATAAAAGGAATAAATTACGGTATATTTTTCAGAAAATAGTTATGAAAAATTTGTAGAATTCACTGGTATTCATTATCTTTACGTGATAAAATCAATATTTATAGTTCTTATGAATATCATTAAATTTAGCACACGATTCCCCGATGAAAAGTCCTGTATTGAGCATTTTAAGGCTCAAAGAGACGCTTGCGGAGTAATTTGTCCAGAATGTGGCTGCGTGCACCATTACTGGCTACAAAATAAGCTCTGTTACGAATGTAAACAATGTTATCATCGGCAATCCTTACGTTCAGGAACGGTGATGGAAAACAGCAAACTACCTTTTATGTACTGGTATGTTGCCATGCATTTGCTTACCAGCACGAAAAAATCATTCTCTGCAGCAGAACTACAACGACAATTGGGACATAAACGTTATCAACCCATATGGGAGATGGTATGCAAATTACGTGATGTGATGGGGAAACGCGATAATTTGTACCAGTTGATCGATGAGGTAGAGCTTGACAATGCTTTTATCACTACATTAATACCGGAAGAAGAAAAGGATAAACCTCTCAAGCGAGGTGTAGGAAGCCAGAGGCAGTCCAAAATAGTAGTTATGAGCGAAAGTTCTTTCGTGGAAAACCCCAAACCGGGCAAAAAGCCCAAACGTGTTACAGGCTGATACCATTTTAAATACTGTCAAAGAACACGTAAATCCACTGGCCGAATTGACCACCGATGATGCTACTTCTTACAGCAAGTTGTCTGAACATGTGAAATCACATCATGCACAGGTTATAAAGAAAGAAGACCTACCAAAGATATTACCTTGGGTGCACATTGCCATTGGCAACGTTAAACGATTGCTGTTGGATGTACACCATCAACTTGCTAACGAATATTTACAATACTATCTCAATGAGTTCTGCTATAAATTTAACCGACGTTATTTTGGTGATGCAATCTTCGACAGGTTGCTTGTTGCTGCTGTAAGCTACAACACCGATTTCAGGTCAAGAATTTACAATAGGAATTCATGCGGATAATCATTAAAAATTATTTTTTTTTAAGTAACATCGAATTTAACTTTTATAACCTATGAAAAACAAAACAATGGCATAATTGTTGTATTATTTAGGATGAAAAACCTATTTTTAAACAAATATATCATGAAACCTATTCAATTAATTATCATTTTTCTTTCTCTGCTTATCCCAACATTAGGATACAGCCAGAAAGAAACAAAGGTGATAGACGATATTTATTATTCGCCTAATGACAAAACACCAACATATTCTTCTAAAAATGAACAAAAACCCACTTACAAAAATGGTGCAAAGGAAATCATTTTTAGAGAACATAGCGATTCCATCAAAGAAAATAGTACTCTTTCGATGACTAAGGAGGAAAATGACAGCCTCCTCAACGATACAATACATGAAGAAGGCTATTATTTGCATGGTTTTAAAGGTTCCTCTTCCGACTATGAATATGCTGAACGTATTCGTAGATTCCATAATCCAAAATTTACTATTCATATTTCCGATCCTGATTACATGGATTTGTATTTTCTTGATGATTATAACTGGAATGTTTATATCGAAGGAGGTTATGCGTGGGTAACACCAACCTGGACCAATCCCCTCTGGTTTGATTACTATTATCGACCTTTTATGTACAATAGCTGGTATTGGCGATGGAGCCTTTATTATCCTTCTTATTCGTATTGGTATAGTCCGTGGTACTATCCATGGCATGCGTGGTATTATGACCCTTGGTATTATTCCCCATGGTATTATGGCTATTATAGACATCCTTATTATGGAGGATATTATCATTACAAAACGATTAATCCTTCTCATAATGAAGCCAACCGCCGACAAATTACCAATTTTGGAAATGAAAGAAGGGTAGCTAGTTCTTCTTCTAGTGCAATGTCTACCAATTCAGACAATGTTAGCCAAAGAAATGGACGTTCTAATAATCCCTATACAGTTATTACAGGAACAGGAGGACGAAGCAGTAATACAACAGGAATGACAACCCCAAGTAATGCTGGTAATTCAAGTTCTGAACAAACAAGAAGAGGTGCTGTCTTAAATAATCAAAATCAATCTGAAAGAACATATAATTCTGCTAATACTCGTTCTTCGTCAAGTTCTTATGCGAATAGTGAAAATTCCAGAAGATCAACTTCTGTAAACACTCAGCCTCGTACTTCAAATACTACAAACAATTCTTCAGGAGTGAGAGCAAATACCAGATCGACTTATTCTGCTCCAAGCAGAAGCTCATCTGGTGAAAGCAACCGAAGTGGCTCCAGCTACTCATCGGGAAGTTCGAGCGGAAGTTCAACTCGCTCTTCAGGTTCTTCTAATAGTAGTGGAGGAAGCCAGAGCAGTGGAGGTAGTTCGAGTGGGTCAAGTAGAAATTCAAGTGGTGGCGGAAGACGGTAAAATTTTATAACAATTAATAAATTATTAACCAATTTATTAAAACATGAAGAAAAATATTGGGGTATGGGTGTTATTGTTTTGCAGTAATTTGATTGTTGCTCAAAGTGAATTGGATATAGTAAAATTTGTTCAACCTGATATAAATGGTACGGCTCGATACATGAGCATGGCTGGAGCATTTGGAGCGTTAGGGGGAGATGTTTCAGCAATTAAAGATAATCCAGCTGGTTTAGGTATTTATCAACATTCTGAGACAGTTGGAACTTTAAATTTCTTATTTCAAAATAACGATAATAGCTGGTATGGAGTAAATTCAAGTGATAATCTTTATAAATTGAAAGCAAATAATTTTTCAATTGTAATTGCTTCGCCGACAAAGCAAAGTAAAAAAGGAATCAAAAGCGGATTACAAAATTCTAATTTTTCTTTTTCTTTTCAGCAGGTGAAAAATTTTAATCGCCAGACAACTATTCAAAGCGGAGAATCACCTTCATCAATAACCGATTATATGGCTTATTTTACTGATGGAATCCCTGAAGCAGATTTACAAAGTAGTGAAAACTACCACCCCTTTAATAATCAAAATATTCCATGGTTATCAGTATTGGCTTATGAAGGATATTTAATTAATCCTACTTCCAATAATTCATGGGGGTCAATATTAAATGCAGGTGAGAAAGTCATTCCTTCTTACTATTTGCATGAAAGTGGTCATATTAATAAATATTCTTTCAGTTGGGCAGGGAATTTCAGTCATATGTTTTATTTGGGTTTTACCGGTAATATTCAGACTATTGATTATAATGCTGTTACTGAATATGAAGAAACTTTTGGTGAAGGTGGGGGTATGAATCTGAACAACACTATTGATGCGTCGGGGAGCGGTTTCAATTTAGAGATGGGTATTATTTTTCGACCTGTTGACAATTTCAGAATCGGTCTCTCCTTCCAGAGCCCTACAGTTTTTTCTATATCAGAAGATTATACATCTCTCTTAAATTTCAACACTGAATCACAAGGTTATATTTCAACGCCAACTGGATATAATTCCTATAAACTTCAAACCCCAGCAGTTTTTGATGCAAGTGCCGCTTATATTTTTGGGAAAAAAGGACTTATCAGCGTTGAATACAATTATACCGATTTAAAAACTACTAAGTTGATGGACAAATACGGTTCTACAAAGGATTTCAAAGATGAGAATGCAGGGATGAAAAGTGCTGTAGATGCAGTTTCTACCATAAAAATTGGTGGCGAATGTCGCTTAACTGATAATTTCTCTGTTCGTGCTGGTTATGCTAATATGAGTGAAGCCACACAAAAAAATGCTGAAAAATTTATGCGAATCAATACTATTCGAACTGATACGGAATATTTTTTACACAATGGGACACGATACCTCACAGCAGGCTTTGGATATCATGAAAATTCCTGGTATATTGATTTAGCTTATATGAATAAGCTTACAAAAGAAAAATTTTATCCCTATAACTCGATTAGGGCAAATGAGATGGTTGATTGTCCGATAGGAGAACCTGCTGAGGTCAAAACCATTAACAATAATCTTGTAATAACGTTGGGATTGAAATTTTAAGTGTATAAATAATTTCCTTGCTTTTTCATTTTAAAGAGCTGATTATTTTTTATCGGCTCTTTTTGTTTTATAAACTTTAGTGATTTTATAATAAAATCTTGTTGTATTCTTGAAAATTTAGGAAATGCACTCTTTGAAATCTTATCAAAAAACCGTAACTTTGCACACCTTTTACAAAGGTTTATATTAAAATTAACTATCTGAAAATGAATCTCAAAGACGAAATAAATCGGCGACGAACATTTGCCATTATTAGCCATCCCGATGCTGGAAAAACTACTTTGACAGAAAAACTTTTACTTTTTGGCGGTGCTATTCATGTGGCAGGTGCAGTGAAATCAAATAAAATCAAAAGAACTGCAACTTCAGACTGGATGGAAATTGAGAAACAAAGAGGTATTTCGGTAGCAACTTCTGTTATGGGTTTTGAATATCGGAATTATAAAATTAATATTCTGGATACGCCTGGTCATCAAGATTTTGCAGAAGATACTTATCGCACACTTACAGCGGTGGATAGTGTAATTATTGTAATTGATTCAGCAAAAGGTGTAGAAGAACAAACACGAAAATTAATCAACGTTTGCAGGATGCGAAATACTCCGATTATCGTGTTCATTAACAAAATGGACCGGGAAGGAAGAGATGCTTTCGATTTGATCGATGAACTTGAAAAAGAACTGAAAATGGAAGTTTGTCCGCTTACCTGGCCTATCGGTCAGGGGATTTCTTTTAAGGGAGTATATAATCGTTATTATAACAATTTACAACTTTTTACGCCAAACAAACAAGTCGTTGGTTCTTCCATTGACATTTCAGATGTTTGTAGTACCGAATTAGAAAAATGTGTTGGAGAAAGAGAAGCTCAGCAACTTCGCGACGAATTGAAACTCGTAAATGGTATTTATTCAAAATTCGATATTGAAAAATATTTGGGAGGTGAATTAGCTCCTATTTTTTTCGGTAGTGCTTTAAATAATTTTGGTGTAAAAGAATTATTGGACTGTTTTGTAGAAATCGCTCCCTCACCACGTCCAGTGGAAACAATTGAACGTAAAGTAAATCCAGATGAAGAATCATTTACAGGCTTCGTTTTTAAAATTCATGCCAATATGGATCCTCACCATCGCAGTTGTATTGCTTTTGTGAAAGTTTGTTCTGGAAAATTTGAGCGAAATGTCAATTATAAACATGTCAGACAAAATAAAATTATACGTTTTTCGAATCCAACTGCTTTTATGGCTCAAAAGAAACAAATTGTAGATGAAGCTTATGCGGGCGACATTGTAGGTATTCCTGATAATGGAAATTTTAAAATTGGTGATACTTTAACTTCAGGTGAAGAGTTGCATTTTAAAGGATTGCCAAGTTTTTCACCGGAAATGTTCAAGTACCTTGAAAATTCTGACCCAATGAAAGCTAAACAATTAGAAAAAGGTATTCAACAATTAATGGACGAAGGCGTTGCACAATTATTTATTAACCAGCATAATGGTCGAAAAATTGTAGGGACAGTAGGTGAACTTCAATTTGAAGTAATTCAGTACCGATTGTTGCATGAATACAATGCTCAATGCCGATGGGAAACCCTTCCCCTTTATAAAGCTTGCTGGATTGAAAGTGAAAACAAAGAAGAACTGGAAAATTTCAAGAAAAGAAAAGATCAATTTTTGGTAAAAGATAAGGAAGGCAGGGATGTTTTTATGGCTGATTCACCTTATATTTTACAAATGGCTCAAAATGACTTTAAAAATATAAAATTCCATTTCACTTCGGAGTTTTAAAAGCTTTTTTTACTTGTTTTTTTAATTAATTCCTTATTTTTTCCCAGAAAATCAATTTAACTTATCGTAAATTCAAGTAATTAATGCAACTTTTTCAGGGGAAATAAAAGGTAAAGAAAAAATTATTTTTCAAGACAAAGGAGAAAAAAGAGCATTTCCCCTTTGCCCTGATGGAATAAATGCTTTACT
>JAGPGD010000002.1 GCA_018056165.1 Paludibacteraceae bacterium
TTAATAATTTTTAAATAAAACAATAGGTATATTTACATTTTTTATGTCTTTTCACGCCTTCCTATTCTTTTAGTAGGTGTTTATATATTGCTAAATATCTAAATATCAATTGATAAAAGATAAATTTGAATGTTTTTATTTTCTTAACTTATTGCAATAAAAACAATAAACTTTAACTTTATTTAACAATTCAAGTCAATTTTTTTGTTGGAATATAAATAAGGTGAGAAAAAACGGCTGGATAAGTATTGGAATAAATTATCTGAATAATAATATACTGGAATGATAAAAAAATAAAAGCGTTTAAAGCGTTTTAAAGCGTTTTAAACGTATATTTTTACAAGCCGATAAATTTATCAACTTTAAAAACAAAATGCTGTTAATCAAAAAGCAAACGGCAAAATAATAAGATTAATCAATATCTAATTTGATTTTATTGGCTGCTTCCCGTTTTGCGTCGTCCACAACTTTAGCATAAATTTGAGTAGTTTTTATTTCTCTGTGTCCTAACATTTTGGAAACAGTATAAATATCAGTACCATAAAACATCTGTAAAGTTGCAAATGTATGCCTGAAGCAATGGAATGTAATTTTTTTGGTTATTCCAGCCTCTTTTATCCATTGGAATAATTGTTCGTTGGTATAAGCTGAATAAACCAACCCAGCAAAAACCTTTTCATTTTCCCCACGCCGTTCACCTAATAAATCAAACGCTTGTTCTGAAATAGGTAAGGTCTCCACGCCTTGCGTTTTCTTTTGTCTAAAATTCAGGAAATACCCCTGTCCTTTTATATATTCAATTTCACCCCAAACCATTTTTTGAATATCGGAAAATCTTAAACCAGTAAGGGCTGAAAATAAAGCTGCACGCTTCAATATATCATTACTGCAAGGTGTTTTTACAAGTTTATTCAGCTCCTCAATAGTTAAGTACTCCCGCCGTGTTTCCTTGCTTTTAATTGGCTGTATTTTGGCATTTAGGTCTGTTTGCAGTAAGCCATCAGCATACGCTTGTTTTAAAGCAGCTTTTATTTTCATAAAGTATGAAGCTGCTGAATTGGTTGAAAGGTTTGTTTTGTTGCTCCGCTGGCTTTTGGTTGTAAGTAAATAATCTTTGAAATCATTGAAAAATTTTTCGTTTAGTTCTGAAAATTTTATACTTCCATTTGTGAACGCTTCAAGGTAATTAAGGGCTGAAGTCCAATTACCTGAATTACTCCCTTTGCGTTTCTTTATTAATTCCCTGAAGTATTTAACAAAGCATTTTTCTCCTTGCTCCTTAATATGTAGTTGCTTCTTTTCAAACTCCGTATATATTTCAGGCTTGTTTAAAATGTTTTCCCGCTTCTGTTTTATACTTTCAGCAACCTTAATTGTTTCAGCATTGTGTTTTTTTTCAATTGGTGTTTTAGGTTTATCAAAGATATATAACCCTAAAAACTCCCTTCGTGTCGGTTTACCTGTAGCAGGGTTGTTTATTGCTGGATAAAAATCTAAATAAAGGCTTTCCCTGCCATTACTGATTTTCTTTTTTCGTAATGTTACTTTTGTCCCCATATTCATTAAAGTATTTATATTATTTCCTTTTCTGTTAATTGTGCAGGTTGTGCATATATGTCAATCTAAAACAATACAAAATATCCAAACTTTTTCAAATAATTACTCATTTAGTTACTCATTTAGTTACTCATTTAGTTTGCGAGCAACTAAAACAACTTGTCAAAATTATTGTAATCCTTTCTTTATCAGCACTTTCAGAAAATTAAAAATCTCAATAGTTACCAAAGTTATCAAAGTTACTCATTTTTCTAAAACTTTTTTATATTAGAATTAATTCAATCTGAAACATCTGAATTATTTGAAAAAAGTTTATCAATATCGGAACGTTTTACAATTGTTTTTTTAATCAATAAATTAGTTGCTTTTAATTTTCCTGACTTTATCAGCTTATAAACGTTTTGCCGTGAACAATTAATTAGCATTGAAACCTCTTTGATTGTCAAATACTCTTTATCTTTTAAATTCTCAATTGGTTTTATTTTTACGGGTACAATACCTTTGCTTATTTTCATTTGTTCAGTTTCATTGTTTGACTGTTTAATTTTACCAGCTCTAATTTTTGCTTTATAAGCTAAACTATTACAACTATGAGAACAATAAGCCGTTTTTGTGGTCTTTGCTATAAACTCCTTACCACAATACTGGCAAATACGTTTAATCTGTATATTACTACTCATAAGACAAATAATTTCTCCTTTTAAATATGAAAAGTGTATCAAAGTGCATCAAAGTATATCAAAGTGTATTAAAGTGTAAACTTTGTAAACTATTTAAGGTATAAAATCAGTGAAAAAAAATACCTTTTATAGTTCGAGGTACAAATAAGGTACAAATATACGATAAAAATTCAAATAAAGAACAATAAACAAAAATAAATTTACTTTTGTTTAAATGCTAATTATAAGTACTTTAATATGTTTTTTATTTGTTTTGTTATTTGTTTATTTAGAGGGGTAATATTCCAACCAAAAATCTTCTCCATCGAAAACACCATACGAAAAAATTCCTATAAAATCACCCAGAATAATCACTCTTTTTTTATGTTTCAATTGTAAATCGAGGGCAATGTGGCGATGACCAAAAACCATAAAGTCCACGTCGTGATGAGCGGCATAATCTTTTGCAAAAAGTACTAAATTTTCTTTATCCTCGCCTAAATATTTGTTTTCAAGCGGAAGAATTTTTTCGCGATTTCGTTTCGACCATGAATAGCCAAACGTTTGTCCCCATTGTGGCGGCAACCAACTAAACAATTTTTGTGCAAAACGATTATGAAATATCGTCTTTATGATCCGAAATCCTAACCCATCTTCATATAAACCATCACCATGAGCCAGAAAAAACTGTTTATTTCCCAACCGAAGTGTACAAGGTTCTCGATGCACAATCAATCCTATTTCGTTTTCCAGATAACCAAAAGTCCAAATATCATGATTGCCTGTAAAAAAATGAATCTCAATGCCTTCATCAGTCAACTCAGCAAGTTTTCCCAGAAAACGAACAAATCCTTTGGGAACTACTGTTTTGTATTCAAACCAAAAATCAAAAATGTCACCCAGTAAATAAATGGCTTGAGCATCTTTTCGAACAAATTCCAGCCAATTTACTAATTTTTGTTCATGTTCACGAGGATTTTTTACTAAGCGAGAACCCAAATGAGCATCTGCAAGAAAATAAATCTTTTTTCCATCATTCATTTTCAGAAAAAATACAAGTTCATTTACATTTTTATGTCGTTTTCAAAGTAATCCTAATTCTGCTTGAGCTTCTTTACTCATCATACTCTTGTCCCATGCGGGTTCAAACACCAAGTTAATATCCAAACCATTTACTTCTTCTATACTTTCTATTTTAGAGCGAATATCTTCAAATATAAAATCTGAAATCGGACAATTTGGTGCAGTTAACGTCATATCTATTGTTACATGTCCATTGTCAGAAACATCAATTTTGTAAATCAACCCCAGATCATAAACATTAACAGGGATTTCCGGATCGTAAACTGTACGGAGCATCTTTACGATTTTATCTTCCAGATCTAAAAATTCTGCCATATTTGTTGCAATAAATAATTTTCATTTCAAACACACAAAAAACAAAAAGGTTTTCTTAGTCTCTTATTTATTGACGAATAACTAACTATTCGACCAATTTTTCAAAAGGTTCAAATACACTTAACATTTTCCCGTCTTTCAAGACAACTGTTTCTACTTTTGCCTGAGTGCACAAAATTCCATCAGCTTTTCTGAAAAGAGCCTGAACAAAAACATATTTTACGCTTTCTTTTTTCACATAAAGTTTTGAAATAAATTCATCGCCTGGTCGCAAAGGTTTTTTGTAAGCAATTTCTATACGTGCCACCACAGGATCAATTCCTTGCTGATGCAAATCGGTAAGAAACAAATAATGCGAGGCTAAAAATTCGTGTCGTGTATGTTCAAAATAATTTTGGTACACAGCATTGTTAACAATTCCTTGAAAATCACACTCATAATTGCGTACTTTCATTTCTATTTCGTAAGTATATTTCATTGCAATTTTATTTATTTATTTCTTTCGTATAATGGTCAATCCATCTCTAATCGGAAGAATGATTTTTTCTATTCTTTCGTCGTCTTTGATAACTTTGTTAAAAGCAAGGATGCTCAATGTTTGCTTGTCATTTTGTTTAGTGGGTTGAATAACTTTCCCATTCCATAAAGTGTTATCTGCCAGAATAAATCCTCCTGAACGCAATTTTGGAAATATGGCTTCGTAATAAGCAAGATATTCACGTTTGTCGCCATCTATATAAATAAGATCAAAAGTTTCTTCGAATTTTTCTATTATTTCCAAAGCGCTTCCTATGTGTAATTTGATTTTGTTACCTATTGATGAACGAGAAAAATTTTCTTGAATAATTTCTTCCAGCTCTTCATTGATTTCGATAGTATGTAAAATGCCGTTAGGAGTCAATGCTTCTGCAATACACAGAGCGGAATATCCCGTGAAAGTACCAATTTCCAAAGCAACTTGTGGTTGAATCATTTTGCAAAGCATTGCCAATACTCTACCTTGAAAAGGTCCAGAAACCATTCGTGGATTGAGCAATTTCACATGGGTATTCCGATGAATATCTGCCAGATAATCAGGTTCTTTATCGGAATGGGCAAAAATATAATCTTCAAGCTGCATTGTTTTTTATGAATAAAAAAACAGAAAGTTCATTTGTTAGTTTCTTTCTTTAATTTTCTTGGCAAAGATAAAGGGATTTTGAAGAAAGAAAAAATCTTTTTTAAAATCAAGAAAGTATATTATTGAAAATGAATGTTTTACGGTAAATTTGAAAAACAGTTGCTCTTCTACGAAGAGAAATTTCTCCCAGCTTTTAATCGTAAGAATTCCCCGATGCTTGCGTCGAGGATAGTCAATTTTAAGGAATTTCTTTATTTGAAAAAATTTACAAAAAAGCAAGAAAAAATGCATCAGATATTGGGAAAGTTCTTTTATTTTTATGACTTCTTTTTATTTCAAATATTGAATTATTAAAAACAAACTCTTCTAAAGAATTGTTTCTATTTAAAAGGTTTTACTATCTGCTTTGAATTTTGTTTTATTAATAGTTTAAAAGAATTTACCATGCAAGATAAAATTATTACTTTCAAAAATTATGATTCTATGGTTAATGCCTTGTTTGAACAAGAAATTTTACGTGCTAATGGTATCGAATGTTTTATTAACAATGAAAAAACAGTTGAACTTTATCCCATGTTGAATAATATTAATGAAGGAATTAAATTAATTATTTTTGAAAAAGATTTTGAAAAAGCAAATAAAATACTTGGAGAGTATTATCAATCAAATGAAACAAATAAATAAACATTTTAAATTCCAATGCACTGTAAATCAATGTCCTATAATCTAAGTTGAATAGAAATAGCAAAGAAAAAAATTACAAAGAATGAAGGTTATTTTGAAATAATTGATGATCGAGGATAGAAAATATATTAATTTTGTGTTGCTAAAAATTTTTTGAAAATGCTGACCAAAACAGAAGGTATAGTACTTCATTCTACCAGATATTCTGATGTTGCTTCTATTGTGACTATTTATACTCGTCAATTTGGACGAAATGCTTATATGGTTTACGGAAAAGGTAAAAAGAAATCAATCTATAAACCTGCCTTTTTTCAGCCATTTTCAATTGTAGAATTAGATGTTTGCCATTCTCCAAAGAAAGAAATTCAACAAATAAAAGATATCAAACTTTCCTTTTTGCCACAAACCCTCTTTTTTGACCCAGTTAAAAATTCAATAGCATTATTCCTTTCCGAAATTCTTTTTAAAGTGCTTTTGCAAGCAGAAACGGATGAACAACTGTATTCGTTTTTGGAGAATTCAATAAAAATTTTAGATACAATGGAAGAAGGAACTTCAAATTTTCATTTAATATTTTTACTTCAATTAACTCGTTTTCTTGGATTCAAGCCCAATAGCGATAATCCTTCTAAAACTTACTTTGATTTGTTAAATGGCACTTTTCTTTCGCGTCCACCTCTTCATTCACACTTTTTGGGTCCTGAACTAACAGTAGATTTTATCTTATTATTGAAAAGTAATTATTCGACTATGGCAAATGTGCTTTTAAATCATCAAAAGCGAAAGGAATTGTTAGAAAATGTTTTGCAATATTATCAACTGCATATATCTGGTCTTTCTAACATTCAATCGTTGGAAGTGCTGGAAGAAGTATTTACTTAATTATCAGCTTATTATTTATTAAGATGAATGAAGTGTAAAAATGATTTTTATTCTATTTCTTAATAAGGTAATAAGGCTTGATTTAGGGGAAAGTCATTTCTGTTAGGAAGGTTTTTAGTAAGATAAGGTGGAAAAATGGGCGTTTGTTGGCTAAAAAATTAACCGTCCTGTCGGATTTGCAATCTGACAGGATTATTTGCGGATTTTAAATCCGCTATTAAACCAGCAAAGTAGAGCCGTTGCATGCAACGGCTCTACTGAAAAAAGGCATTCATTGGCTAAAATCTTTTAAACTCGCTCCTTCGTCGCTCAAACAGAAAAGATTTTTTAACGTCAACTTCACTTATTTTTCGGCTCATCGGCTAATGTCATTTATTCTATATTTTGGCTTTACATTTAAAAACTCGTAACTCGTAACTAAAATTTCGTACCTAACGGCACTTCAAAATCATTTCTGCTAAACTATTTTCTACCAATGTTTTGTCCCTGACGGGACTTTTTCTACTCGCAAAATTTGTAATTGTAGCAAAACATTTCATAAAACTTTTTCACTCAAAACTCATAGTCTCGGAAACTCGTAACTAAAAAAATCCTTGTTTTTGTGGAAGATGGTTTATGAGTTCAAGTAAAAATACAGTTCAAAATTTAATGAATTAACTCTTGCTTTTTACGAATTTAATTTTTCTTTTATATCAATTTATTTTTTCTCCTTATACCATTGATAACCAATTTTATAATATCGTACTCTTCTTATTAAATTGCTGCAAAAAATTAATTTTTTTGAAGAATTTCTTTTGAATTTGGTGACGATTGTTTACATTTGTCTCGCAATTTATAAAGAATCAGTTTTATAAAAATTGTAATTGACATTCCTGATTTGTTCCATTTTCTTCTACCAACTGATTTGTTGAGAACAAATCATTGTATATTTGAGAAAAGGAACCATTTGATTTTTTTTCATTATCAGCATTTTAACCTTCCAAAATGAAAAGTTTGTTTGTTAAATAGAAGAAAAAATAATTTTAATAAATATTACTAAGCAATGAAAAACAAACAAACCAGAAATGTTTCTCCGTGGGCTTGGGTCCCAACTTTGTATTTTGCTGAAGGCATTCCTTATGTGGTGGCGATGACAGTTACGGTCATTATGTACAAACGTTTAGGTATATCAAATGCCGATATTGCCTTGTACACAAGCTGGTTATATTTGCCGTGGGTGATCAAACCTTTTTGGAGTCCTTTTGTGGATATTATTAAAACGAAACGCTGGTGGATACTTTCCATGCAATTATTAATTGGTGCGGGATTGGCTGGCGTTGCTTTTCTCATTCCTGTGCCTTTCTTTTTTCAAGCCACGTTAGCGGTGTTATGGCTTATTGCTTTCAGTTCTGCCACCCACGATATTGCAGCCGATGGCTTTTATATGCTGGCACTGGATAGTTCTCAACAATCTTTTTTTGTGGGGATACGAAGCACTTTCTATCGTTTTGCCATGATTACCGGGCAAGGGTTGCTTATCATTCTGGCTGGTGCATTGGAAAGTCATACAGGGACAAAACCTGTTTTACTGACAGTTGCTTCTACTAATTCTTCCCAAATAGAAATGATGGAAATTCCGGAAAACGTACTTCCTGCTGATACAGCAGAATTGTCGTTTGTGGCTTATCCTTCTCAGTTGGTGTTGAGCACACAAACCATCAGTCGGGATTCGTTGAATAAAATTCTTCAATATGCAACTGAACAGAATATCACGAATCGTTTTGTAGAAAAAGAACAAAAAACAGTTACAGGAAAGTCAGAGAAAAATTCCTGGTGGAAAAGAAATGTGTCTGATCCACTTGCAAATTATATTCGAGACCATTTTGGAGAAAAACGTGAAATAAAAACTGATTTAACGGAAAGAGTGGGTAATGCTGGCTTGGTTCAAATCCGTTTAACAAAAAAGCCAGAAAAAGGAAAATCATTGATATTCAATATAACCCATGCAAAAGGTGACAAAAGTATTTCGCTGGTCACGGGTGAACGATTGGTTTTTGATGAAACAAATTGGGATAAACCGGCTTATGTAGTATTTCAGTTAGACCCTAAATTGAAAGATGAAGTAAAAAGTGAGTTCAAAGGAGTTTCAGGAAATGTAAAATTGGCTTGGAGTATCACTTTCTTTATCATTGCGGGGTTCTTTATCTTGATTTATTTCTATCATCGTTTTATTTTGCCTTATCCTGATTCAGATCATCCTACTTTAACAAATACAGCAAAAGATATTTTGCGGGAGTTTGGAAGAACTTTTGCCACTTTTTTCCAGAAAAAGGGAATCGGTCTGGCTATTGCCTTTATGCTTCTTTACCGTTTAGGCGAAGCAATGTTAGTAAAAATGGCTTCACCTTTTTTGCTGGATCCGCGAGAAATTGGAGGGTTAGGATTGACTACCGGTCAGGTTGGACTGGTTTATGGAACGGTTGGCGTTATTGCTTTGACAATTGGTGGCATTATTGGCGGTATCGTCGCTTCACAAAAGGGATTGAAATTCTGGATCTGGCCAATGGCTTTGTGCATCACGCTACCTCATCTGGTGTATTTATATCTTTCCTCAGTACAACCTGAAAACATGTTGTTAATCAACCTGGCAGTCGCAATTGAACAATTTGGCTATGGTTTTGGCTTTACTGCTTATATGTTGTACTTGATTTATTTCTCGGAAGGTGAACATAAAACACCTCATTATGCTATTTGTACAGGATTTATGGCATTGGGCATGATGTTGCCAGGTATGATTGCTGGCTGGTTACAGGAATTGTTAGGCTATCATCATTTCTTTATTTTTGTAGTACTTTGTGCTATTCCAACGCTGGTTGTCATTCCCTTTATGAAAATTGATAAGGAATTTGGGAAGAAAAAGACAACAACTTAATTTCAATAATTTTATCAGGAACAATTTTCCTTACGTATCGTGTTTTCTTTTTTAATTTTATTTCTACTTTTGTAGAAAATATAATTTTATTTTAGAAAATGAAAATCTTAATACTTGGTGCCGGTAAAATGGGCACTTTTTTTACGGATTTATTGTGTCTCCATCATGAAGTAGCTTTATTCGATATTGATCCTAAAAAACTTCGGTTTGTTTTCAATACTTATCGACTGACTGATTATGAACAGATCAGGGAATTTCAGCCAGAACTGGTGCTGAATTGTGTTACATTGAAATTTACCATTGAGGCTTTTCAAAATGTGATGCCTTTTCTACCGGAAAATTGCATGCTGTCAGACATTGCTTCGGTAAAAACAGGGTTGAAGGAATTTTACGAAAGTACAGGCAAGCGTTTTGTATCCACACATCCTATGTTTGGTCCTACTTTTGCAACACTGGATAATTTGAGTTCACAAAACGCTATCATTATTTCTGAATCTGATTTTCTGGGAAAAACTTTTTTCAGAGATTTGTATCATTCGCTACATTTGAAAATTTTTGAATATTCCTTTGAAGAGCACGATAAAACGACTGCTTATTCACTTGCTATTCCTTTTGCTTCCACATTGGTTTTCGCTGCTGTGATGAAACATCAGGAAGCGCCTGGAACTACTTTCAAGCGTCATATGGAAATTGCAGAAGGTTTGCTTTCGGAAGATGATTATTTATTAACTGAAATATTATTCAATCCTTATACACCTGAACAAATTAAAAAAATTCAAGCAGAATTGGCTACTTTGCTGGACATTATTGAAAAAAAAGATACAGAAAGGATGCAAGCTTTTCTGGAAAAAGTAAGGAAAAATATACAATAAGCGACTAAGCTTCAATTGTTTTCAAAGACAAAAAGTGTTTTTTGAGTTATTACCTTCAAGTTCAGAAATTATAAAGTTTGATTAAAGATATTTCTTGACAGATGACTTTTTAAACGCTGAACACATTTTTTGTACCCTGACCTCAAAAAACATTTTGAAAAACAACCTTTTAATTCTACATTTGTAGAAAAACAGAGCCATGATATTGTCAACCTTCCCTATAGAAAAAAGCTTAAATAGGGCTTACTTGAAGCAAGACCTTACCAAAAAGCAAATGGAAGTTTTCAGGAATGAACTTAAAAAATTGCTGGATACTATTTCTCAATTAAATAATCAAGGGCAAGACGAAGAAAAT
Organism: Paludibacteraceae bacterium; assembly: GCA_018056165.1. Lineage (GTDB taxonomy): Bacteria > Bacteroidota > Bacteroidia > Bacteroidales > Paludibacteraceae > MVYY01. Next base: position 10,439 of record JAGPGD010000002.1, read on the forward strand.
TTTAAAACACCCATCATTCATTTTCTGACAGAAACTTATTACAAAGGCAAGAACTATGTGAATAGTTCAAAAAAATATGATTTAGTAATCGGTAATGACGAGAAAGTTGCCGACAGCGTGGCGGTTATTATTGAAACCAAAAGACCCTCCAACACCGCCGAAATGATAACTTCTTCTAATCCCAATGCTAAAGCCTTGCACGAATTGGTGCATTATTACATGCAAGAAAGGAAAAACGGCAATGATGAACTCAAATATCTTGTAATTACCAATTGCTATGAATGGTATCTCTTTGATGCGGTAGATTTCGAAAATATTTTCTACAAAAATCAAGAATTCAGAAACAATTACGAAAATTGGGATACCAAACAAAAAGTGGACAATACAACTGTTTCACTCTATGAAAATATTCGAAATTTCATTGATAAAAATGTTGCCGAGTTAAAAGCCACATATTTTGATTTGCGTGATTATGAAGCTGCTTTAAACAGCCATGACAGTGAAAATTTAAGTCAACTCATCAACTTGTATAAAATATTTTCGCCTGAACATCTGCTTAAAAAACCATTTGCCAACGACAGCAATACACTGAATAAGGAATTTTATAATGAATTGCTTTACATTCTGGGGCTCGAAGAAAAATCGGAAAACAACAAAATTGTCATTGAACGCCGAAGCAAAGACAGAAGCGAAGCCAGCTTGATAGAAAATACCATTAACATTCTAAAAACCAGAGATAAATTAAAAGGAATTGAAGATATTACCCAATTTGGACAAACAGAAGAAGAACAGCTTTTCAGCGTAGCGCTCGAATTGTGCATCACCTGGCTGAACAGAATTCTGTTTTTAAAACTGCTGGAAGGACAACTTATCAAATATCACAACAACGATTCAAATTTTGCTTTTTTATCGCCCGATAAAGTAAAAGAATTTGACAAACTTGATGAATTGTTTTTTGAAGTTTTTGCCATAAAGCCTGCTGAACGTACTCAGCAAATTCAAGAACAATACGCACATATTCCCTATCTGAATAGCTCGCTTTTTGAAATGAGCTTACTCGAACAGCAAACTATTTCCATTGCCAATCTGAAAAACGACCAGCAATTGCCGATTTATAACAAATCAGTTCTAAAAATTGCTACCAACAAGAAAGAAATAAACACTTTGCAATATTTACTGCAATTCCTTTCTTCCTATAACTTTTCGAGCGACAGCCATGCTAAAATTCAGGAAGATAACCGAACCATTATCAATGCTTCTGTGCTTGGATTGATTTTTGAAAAGATAAATGGTTACAAAGATGGCGCATTTTTTACGCCCGGCTTCATCACCATGTTTATGAGCCGTGAAACCATTCGCAAAGCTGTAGTTCAAAAATTCAGAGAAAAAGAAAACAAGGAATTTAATGATTTCGACGATGTAAAAAATTATTGTCGATTACATCACAAAAAAGAAGATATTGAACGATTTAACGAGCATATCAATTCCTTGAAAATTTGTGACCCGGCTGTCGGCTCTGGACATTTTCTTGTCTCGGCACTCAACGAATTAATTGCTGTAAAAAGTGAATTGAACATTCTTTCTTACAACGGCATCATTATTAATTGGGAAGTGAGCGTGGACAACGATGAATTGACTGTTACCCATAAATTTAACAATCAGCCTTATGAATATTTTCTGATGGATGACGAAAAACCTGCTCCTGATGCTCAGGAAGTACAAATGACTTTATTCAATGAAAAACGATTGCTCATCGAAAACTGTCTTTTTGGTGTGGACATTAATCCCAAATCGGTATTGATTTGTCGGCTGAGATTATGGATTGAACTGCTGAAAAATGCGTATTACAAAGCTCCCGACTTCAAAGAATTGGAAACATTGCCCAATATCGATATCAACATCAAATGTGGCGATTCGTTGATCAGCCGATTTAACCTTACCGATAAACACTACAACTTGTTGCCTGCTGCACAGCAAAAAATTAGATACATTATCCAAAAATATAAACAGCAGGTTATTATTTACAAAAGTACCACCGACAGGGCAACCCGACATCAAACTGAACAGGAAATTCAGCGACTGAAAAAACAGTTTATGAGTGTAGCTGATCCTTCGGATACCGATTACAAAAAATGGAAGGAAAAACAAAATGAATATCTGAACTTCATGCAACAACCCATCAGCTTTGAAGAAAATGCACAGAAAGAATGGAAAAACAAGCTGGACGAATTGAGCAAAGAAGTGCACGAATTGGAAGAAATCTATAATGAGAAACTAAAAACTATTTATAATAGGGCTTTTGAATGGCGTTTCGAGTTCCCCGAAGTGCTGGACGACGATGGCAACTTTGTCGGCTTTGACGTGGTTATAGGAAATCCACCTTACATTCAACTGCAAAAAGCTTACGACGACAAAAGAAAATTTGCCGACCTTTACCAAAATCAGCATTACGAAACTTTTGACCGCACAGGCGACATTTATTGTTTGTTTTACGAAAAAGGCATAACAATTCTGAAAAACGAAGGTTTGTTGTGTTATATCAGTTCCAATAAATGGATGCGAGCCGGTTATGGCGAAAAATTAAGAACATTTTTCCTGAAATATCAGCCGCTTTTGCTGGTCGATTTAGGAGCGGGTGTTTTTGAAAGTGCCACAGTGGATACCAATATTTTGCTGCTGCAGAAAAGCAAAAATACTGCAAAAACTTATTTGTTGCAGGCAGTTACCATTCAAAAAACCAATGCTCAACCTATTGACATAGCTCAACAAATAAAGGAAAAGGCAGTTATTTTGCAAAATCTTAGCAAAGAAGCTTGGTACATTGGCAACGAAGCCGAGCAGCAATTGAAGAAAAAAATCGAACGTATTGGTAAACCATTGAAAGACTGGAATGTAAAAATTTATCGTGGTATATTAACTGGCTTAAACGAAGCCTTTATAATAGACAATGCTAAACGACAGGAAATTTTGGATAATTGCATGGACGATGCAGAACGAGAGCGTACTGCAGCTATCATAAAGCCGATATTACGTGGTAGAGATATCAAAAGGTATTATTATGAGTGGGCTGGGCTGTGGGTGATCGGAACATTCCCTGCTTTGAAACTAAATATTGAAGATTATCCTGCAATTAAAAAATATTTTCTTGATAATTTTGATATTAGGCAATTAGAACAATCAGGGAAAAAATATCCTGAATTAGGTTTTAATGCCCGTAAAAAAACTAATAATAAATGGTTTGAGATTCAGGACACCATAGCCTATTATCCAGAATTTGAGAAGGAGAAAATAGTGTATCCAAATATGGCATATAAATTAATATCTGTTTATGATAATGAAAAATATTATACAAATCAAAAATGTTTTATAATAACAGGAAATAATTTAAAATATTTATGTGCTTTATTTAATTCTATTATTGAATTTTGGTATTTTAAAAAAATAGGAGCTACATTAGGTAGCAATGGTTTTGAAATGAGTAAAATATTTATAGAAAAAATTCCCATTCCGCCTATTACGCCTTTCAATGAACCTATTGTAAAACAAATAGAAGAGTTAGTGGACAAAATTCTTGTTGCAAAAATGGGTGAAATGCAAAAGGTGAGAACGCAGAAGTCAAAAATGCAAAAAGACGTCTCTCAGCAACAATCCATTTTCCCGCCAACTGATACCACACCGTGGGAGCGAGAAATTGACCGTCTGGTATATAAATTGTACGATTTAACCGACGAAGAAATCGCTATAGTAGAAAAATGACAAACACCAAAAATCCTTTTTGGCATAGCTACCGTTGTTCAAAAAAATTACCAGCATTCCTTCGTTATAAATAATCAACTGTTATTCAATACATTTCAGTAGAGACGTTGCATGCAACGTCTCTACAAATTCCCGCATTCATTTGTGCAATTCGTTTTTGTTTTGGTGCAGCCATTGTTGTCCCCAAAAATTACCAGTATTCCTTCATTATGAATAATCAACTGTCATTCAACACATTTCAGTAGAGACGTTGCATGCAACGTCTCTACAAATTCCCGCATTCATTTGTGCAATTCATTCTTATTTTGGTGCAGTCACTGTTGTTCAAAAAAATTATCAGCGTTCCTTCATTTTAAATAATCAACTGTTATTCAACACATTTTTGTAGAGACGTTGCATGCAACGTCTCTACAAATTACGGTATTCATTTGTGCAATTCGTTTTTGTTTTGGTGCAGCCATTGTTGTTCAAAAAAAATTACCAGCATTCCTTCGTTATAAATAATCAACTGTCATTTAACACATTTCAGTAGAGACGTTGCATGCAACGTCTCTACCAATTTCCGTATTCATTTGTTTAATTCATCCATATCCCATAGGATAACATTATTTTCAATATATTCCGCAATGCGGTTACATTCATTGATGTCGCGAATAATATGATCATAAAAACGGGGTTGCCAGCTAAATTCAATTTGGTTCTGGTGAGCATAACGGGTAATGGCGGATTTTAAACTACGAATAATTGTTCCCAATGTTCCACTTTTTGGGGAAATAATTGACATATTCTCATTTTTTATTTTTCTTGTTGTAGAGACGTTGCATGCAACGTCTCTACAAATATTATTATTATTTTTCGGAACATTGTCTATTGCTACTATCAAATGAATGTGATTTGGCATAACAACATATAATGGAATCTTGGCATTGGAAAAATGTGCAGGTATTTCTTCAATACATTTAGCAGTATATTTACCAATTTCTGACAAAATTATTTCATTTTCAGCAATATTTCCAAAATAATGCAGTTTCTGACAGGTACAAACTGTAACAAAATACAAACCACCATTGTAATCATGCCATTGAGCTCGTGCTGAAGAAATACGATATTTGTTATGAAATTTGTCGTCAAGCATAAAAAAACAGGTTAAAATGCAAAAATAATTATCCATACCTGATGTGCAAAATTTTCCTGGATTTTTTCAGTAGAGACGTTGCATGCAACGTCTCTACCAATTACGGTATTCATTTGTGCAATTCGTTTTTGTTTTGGTGCAGCCATTGTTGTTCAAAAAAAATTACCAGCATTCCTTCATTTTAAATAATCAACTGTCATTCAACGCATTTCAATAGAATACGTCATATATGGCATCTCTACTGAAAAATAATAAAAAAGCAAGTAGGGTTTGGGGCAAAGCTCCATTAGCAATGATTTCTAAAATCGAAGCATTGATTGGGTGTGATTTCTTTCAAACAAAGCGAATCAAAACAACAATAAAAAACACATTAAAGAAAAAATTCTTTAATTTTTTGTTTCTTTACATTCAAAGTAGTACTTTTGTGGCAAATTTAAGAGAAAGCTATAATAGCTTTAATTGTTTGATTCTCTGAAAATTAATTGCAAATCAAGTAAAAATAAAATTTATGTGGCTAATAGATTCTCCCATCGGAAGAAAATTTATTATGTGTATTTCTGGAATTTTTCTGGTACTTTTTTTATTGTTCCATAGTTGTATGAATATTGTGGTCATTATTTCTCCTGAAAGTTATAATCAAATATGTGCTTTTTTGGGAGCAAATTGGTATGCTGTAATTGGCTCACTTGTTTTGGCATTGGGTTTTGTCGTGCATATTTTGTATGCTTTATATTTATCTTTTTTGAATTTTCGTGCTCGTGGGGAAGTTCGTTATGCTGTAAAAGCCACACCAACTGATGTGGAGTGGTCATCAAAGCACATGCTGATATTAGGGGTAATAATATTGGGCTTTATTGTTTTACATTTATATAATTTCTGGTTTAAGATGCAGTTTGCTGAATTATCAGGAATTCATACAGGAGCTTTTGATCCACAGAATGGTGCTGCTTATGTAAGTGCACTTTTTAGCCATTGGATTTATTGTGTTCTTTATATCATTTGGTTGGTGGCTTTGTGGTTGCATTTAACACATGGCGTTTGGAGCGCTTTACATTCTTTAGGATTAAATAATAAAAAATGGTTACCCCGCATAAAAGTAATTGGCAATATAGTTTCTACTATTATTGTATTAATGTTTATGTCTGTTCCTATTTATTATTTGATAGTAAATATATTACAATAAATTTTTTAAAAATCAGAGAAAAGCTTATCAATACAAATCCAAATATGAAAAATAACGAAAGAACTCAGGAAGGTGAAAATTTTATTCTTGATACCCATATTCCAGAAGGACCTTTGGCTGAAAAATGGACCAACTACAAAGCTCATCAAAAACTGGTGAATCCTGCCAACAAACGTAAGTTAGATGTAATTGTAGTAGGGACGGGTTTGGCAGGAGCATCTGCGGCTGCTTCGTTGGGTGAATTAGGATTTAATGTGCTAAATTTTTGTATTCAGGATTCTCCACGTCGTGCACATTCTATAGCAGCTCAAGGGGGGATTAATGCAGCCAAAAATTATCAAAATGATGGTGATTCTGTCTTTCGACTTTTTTATGATACGATAAAAGGCGGTGATTTTCGTTCGCGTGAAGCGAATGTTTATCGTTTAGCTGAAGTTTCCAATAATATTATTGATCAATGTGTGGCACAGGGTGTACCTTTTGCTCGTGAATATGGAGGATTACTTGAAAATCGGTCGTTTGGTGGTGCTCAGGTTTCCCGTACTTTTTATGCGAAAGGACAAACAGGACAACAATTATTGTTAGGTGCTTATTCGGCTTTGAGTCGTCAAATTGCCAATGGTACTGTAAAAATATTTCCTCGTTATGAAATGTTAGATGTGGTCATTATTGAGGGGCGTGCTCGCGGAATCATTGCTCGTAATTTAATTACAGGAAGAATTGAACGTTATTTTGCCCATGCGGTAGTAATTGCTTCCGGAGGTTATGGAAATACGTATTTTCTTTCTACCAATGCAATGGCTTCAAATGGTTCCGCTGTAATGCAGATGTATAGAAAAGGTGCTTATTTTGCCAATCCTGCTTTTGTGCAGATTCATCCTACGTGCATTCCTTTGCATGGTGATTATCAGTCAAAACTTACTTTAATGTCTGAATCGTTACGAAATGATGGACGTATTTGGGTACCCAAAAGAAAAGAAGATGCAGAAGCTATTCGAGCTGGGAAACTAAAACCAACCGATTTGAAAGAAGAAGACCGCGATTATTACTTGGAGCGTCGTTATCCTGCTTTTGGAAATCTTGTTCCGCGTGATATTGCTTCGCGTGCTGCTAAAGAACGTTGCGATGCTGGCTATGGAGTTGGGAATACGGGTTTGGCAGTTTATCTTGATTTTTCAGATGCTATTCAACGTTTGGGCGAAGAGGTAATTCGCGAACGTTATGGTAATCTTTTTCAGATGTATGAAAAAATTGTTGATGAAAATCCTTATAAAACACCCATGATGATTTATCCTGCTATTCATTATACGATGGGTGGCATTTGGGTTGATTATGAACTTCAAACTTCGATAAAAGGGTTGTTTTGTATTGGTGAAGCAAATTTTTCAGATCACGGTGCTAATCGTTTGGGAGCTTCGGCTTTAATGCAAGGTCTTGCCGATGGCTATTTCATCTTGCCTTACACTATACAGAACTATTTAGCTGATCAAATTCAGGTTCCACGTATGGACACCGATTTGCCTGAATTTGATGAAGCAGAAAAAAATGTTACTAAAAGGATTAAAAAAGTAATGAACATAAAAGGACAACGTACCGTTGATTCTATTCATCGTGAGTTGGGACTAATAATGTGGGATTTAGTAGGAATGTCGAGAAATAAAGAAGGACTTCAAATTGCATTAGAAAAAATCAAAAATATTCGAAAGGAGTTTTGGAATAATGTTTATGTTCCAGGAGATGAGTATGATTTTAATAATGAGTTGGCAAAAGCTTTGCGTTTAGCCGATTTTATTGATATTGGAGAATTAATTGCACGTGATGCATTGATGCGAGAGGAATCTTGTGGGGGGCATTTCCGCGAAGAATATCAAACTCCTGAGGGAGAAGCGCTGCGTAATGATGAGAAATTTTCATTTGTTTCTTGTTGGAAATATACAGGAGAAGATACAGAACCCATTTTGTTGAAAGAACCACTTAAATTTGAATTTATTCAGTTTCAACAAAGAAATTATAAAGAATAAGAAACAGAAATTCTTTTAAGAAAAAATATCAGTTTTTATGGAGAAAACAATAAATATTACCTTGAAAATATGGCGGCAAGCCAGTGCCAAAGCTAAGGGAAAATTTGAAACTTATAATTTAGAAAATGTTCCAACCGATAGTTCTTTTTTGGAAATGTTGGATATATTAAATGAAAAATTAATTAAAGAACATATTGAGCCTATTGCTTTTGATCATGACTGTCGAGAAGGAATTTGTGGCATGTGTGGCTTGTACATCAATGGACATCCTCACGGTCCTGATACAGAGGTTACTACTTGTCAGCTTCACATGCGAAAATTTAAAGATGGCGATACCATTGTTGTTGAACCGTGGAGGTCGGCTGCTTTTCCTGTTGTGAAAGATTTGATTGTTGATCGAAGTGCTTTTGATAAAATCATTCAAGCTGGAGGTTTTATTTCAATAAACACAGGAGGAGCTCCTGATGCCAATAATATTCTTATTCCTAAGGATCATGCTGATGAAGCAATGGATGCTGCTACTTGCATCGGCTGTGGCGCGTGTGTAGCTGCTTGTAAAAATGCTTCTGCCATGTTGTTTGTTGCTGCCAAGGTAAGTCATTTGGCACTTTTACCTCAGGGGAAAGTAGAGGCAGCTAAGCGAGCTAAAGCAATGGTGGCTAAAATGGAAGAACTTGGATTTGGAAACTGTACCAATACACGAGCTTGTGAAGCAGAATGTCCGAAAAGTGTTTCTATTTCAAATATCGCTCGTTTGAATAGAGAATATTTATCAGCTAAATTTAAAGATTAAAAAATCTTAGAGTTTTGATTTAAAGAGGTTTATTACTTAAAGTAATAAGCCTTTTCTATTTTTTATAATGAATGAAGATGTTTTTTACATCAAAACCTCATTATATTTTAAAAGCATAAATGCAATGAAAATACTTGTCAATTTTAACTTTATCCTGCTAAAAACCTCAATGAATACAAATAAATCCATAACTAAGCCTTACCATCTTATAAAAAAACAAGATTAAGATTGAAAAGTAAACATTAAGTCGTTATAAATAAGGTAATAAGGTTTATAAAAGGAATGAAATTTCAATGTTATTAAGGTTAAAAAAATTATAAGGTTTTAAAGGCAGAAACTAAAAACAATAGAAATTTTTATGCTAAAAACTTGCAAATAGTAATTAAAGAACAGTAATTTTTTTATTGAAAAGTGGAAAGTCATTTAAAAAGAAACCTTATTTTTCAAAAAAACCTTAATGGCTTATAACAAACAAATTAACCAAACCTTACTATCTTATAAAAAACAAAATCAAGATAAATTAAAGCGTAAATTCAAGTAATTAAATGAATCTGACTTCAAATAGATAAATAAATACAGATATTTTTAAGTATAAAGATAATTTTTTTAACTTCTTATCTGTTTTTTCAAAATACTGATATGGTTTAACTTAATAAAATTATTCTCAGATAAAAATTTTCAAAATTTGTGATATAAAATTCTTAGTCAGTTTTTATCATACTGCTTGTACAAAAAAAGAAAAAGCAGTAATTTTGTAAAAATTTGAACATAATAAAAATGTGCAAAAGTGATCATTAAAATTCAGCAAAAGGAATTATATACTCTGAGTTCCTTAACAAAATTAGTTAATCATTTATTTTATGCAAGAATATAAACCTATTCACTTAGTTTTAGAAGATGGGACTGTTTTTAAAGGTAAATCTTTCGGTTATGAAAAGCAAGTAGCAGGAGAAGTGGTTTTTAATACTTCAATGGTAGGTTATCCTGAAAGTTTAACAGATTCTTCTAATCGTGGTCAGTTATTGGTTTTTACTTATCCACTTATCGGTAATTATGGAGTCCCTCAGGATCAATTAAATAACGGAATATCAACTTTTTTTGAATCGGAAAGAATACAGGCAGCAGGCTTAATTGTTTCCGATTTTTCGTTTCAATATAGCCATTGGAATGCTACAAAAAGTTTAAGTGAATGGCTGAAAGAAAATCAAATTCCAGCCGCTTTTGACATAGATACACGTGAATTAACCAAGTTGGTTCGTGAAAAAGGAACCATGAAAGGAAAATTAGTTTTTCCTGATGGTGAAAACATTGATTTTATCGATCCTGACAAGGAAAATCAAGTAGCAAAAGTAAGTTGTAAAGAGGTAATTACTTATGGAAATGGAAAACATCGGATTGTATTAGTGGATTGTGGAGTAAAACACAGTGTTTTACGTAGTTTACTTAAATATAATACGACTATTATTCGTGTTCCCTGGGATTATGATTTTAATCAGTTAGAATTTGATGCATTGTTTATTTCAAACGGACCGGGCGATCCTTTACATTGTATTTCTACTATTGAGCATATACATGCTACGATGGAAAAGAGCAATAAACCTATTTTTGGTATTTGTATAGGGAATCAATTATTGGCTATGGCTGGAGGAGCTCAACGATATAAATTAAAATATGGTCACCGCAGTAGTAATCAACCAGTTCAACTGGTAGGCACACAACATGCTTTTATTACTTCTCAAAATCACGGTTTTGCTATTAACAATCAAACACTTGATAAAAATTGGGCACCATTATTTTTGAATATTAATGATGGTACTAATGAAGGTATTTATCATACTACTAAACCCTGGTTTTCTGTGCAATTTCATCCTGAAGCTTCGGCAGGCCCAACTGATACGGAATTTTTATTTGATGTTTTTATTAAAACATTGACACAAAAAGGGGGAAATATTTACGAATTAATTGAAGAAGAATTAAGTTTATTACAAGTTAAGAAACACCCTTATAATGGTCCTGAAAAAGGTGAAATAAAGAAAGTACTGGTATTAGGCTCAGGAGCGTTGAAAATTGGTGAAGCAGGAGAATTTGACTATTCTGGATCTCAAGCATTGAAAGCCTTAAAAGAAGAAGGCGTTCAAACAGTATTAATTAATCCCAATATTGCTACCGTACAAACTTCTGAAGGTATTGCAGATAAAGTATATTTTTTGCCTATTACACCTTATTTTGTAGAACGTGTAATTGAAAAAGAACGACCTGATGGTATCTTTCTGTCTTTTGGTGGACAAACAGCATTAAATTGTGGAGTCGCCCTTTACCAAAATAATATTTTTGAAAAATATAAGGTGCGAGTATTAGGAACGCCAGTTCAAGCTATTATTGATACGGAAGACAGAGAAATTTTCAATCAGCGTTTATCTGAAATAAATGTAAAATATATTCAAAGTCAAGCAGTTACTCATTTGAATGAAGCTTACGAAGCCGCACATAAAGTGGGTTATCCTATTATTGTGCGAGCCGCTTATGCTTTGGGGGGATTAGGAAGTGGTTTTTGCAATAATGATGAGGAACTAAAATCTGTTGTCGAAAAAGCTTTTTCTTATTCACCACAGGTTTTAATTGAAAAATCCTTAAAAGGCTGGAAAGAAATTGAATATGAAGTAGTTCGTGATAGATATGATAATTGTATCACAGTTTGTAGCATGGAAAATTTCGATCCGCTGGGTATTCATACAGGCGAGAGTGTGGTAGTTGCTCCCTCACAAACTTTGACCAATAGTGAATATTACAAATTACGTGAATTGTCCATCCGAATTATTCGTCATATTGGCATCATTGGCGAATGTAACATACAATATGCTCTCGATCCGAATTCTGAAGATTATCGTGTCATTGAAGTGAATGCTCGGTTGAGTCGTTCTTCAGCATTGGCTTCAAAAGCAACGGGTTATCCGCTGGCTTTTATTGCTACAAAATTAGGTTTGGGATATGGTTTGGCAGAATTAAAAAATTCTATCACCAAAGTCACTTCTGCTTTTTTTGAACCAGCGGTAGATTATGTTGTTTGCAAAATTCCACGTTGGGATTTGAATAAATTTAATGGTGTTTCTCATTTATTAGGTAGCAGTATGAAATCGGTGGGGGAAGTTATGTCAATTGGGCGTTCATTTGAAGAAATCTTTCAAAAAGGATTGCGAATGGTAGGACTTGGAATGCACGGATTTGTTGCCAATAGAGATTATTTTGTAGATGATATTGATGATGCTCTTTCTCAACCGACTGATAAACGTGTATTTTATCTTGCACAAGCCTTACACGAGGGTTATTCTATTGATCGATTGTATGAATTAACAAAAATAGATCGATGGTTTCTTTACAAATTAAAACATATTATTGATTTGGAAAAGGAATTAATGGGTTATAATTCTTTATCATCTCTGCCTGATAAGTTATTGTATGAAGCTAAAAAAGATGGTTTTTCTGATTTTCAGATTACACGGCTTGTTCTTAAATGCAGTAGCGATGAAATGGATGATATGATAAAAGTGACGCGTGAATATCGGAAAAGTCGAAATATTTTACCTGTTGTCAAACAAATTGATACGCTGGCGGCTGAATATCCTGCACAAACTAACTACTTGTATTTAACATATAATGGAGCTACTCATGATATTCAGTATGAAAACGACCAGCTTTCAGTTATAGTTCTTGGTTCAGGAGCTTACCGAATCGGTTCTTCTGTGGAATTTGATTGGTGTAGTGTAAATGCTCTGATGACTATCAAAAAAGAAGGTTATCGTTCTGTGATGATCAACTATAATCCTGAAACCGTCTCAACTGATTATGACATGTGCGATCGATTATATTTTGATGAATTGACTTTTGAACGGGTAATGGATATTATTGAGCTGGAAAATCCAAAAGGTGTAATTGTTTCAACTGGCGGGCAAATACCTAACAATCTGGCTTTGAAATTAGCTAAGGCAAATGTAAAAATATTAGGTACGCAAGCTGAATTTATAGATATGGCTGAAGATCGTCATAAATTTTCTGCTATGCTTGATCAATTGGGAATTGATCAGCCACGATGGAAAGAATTGACTACTTTTGAAGATGTTAAAGAATTTGTGAATCGAATTGGATACCCCGTATTGGTTCGTCCTTCTTATGTATTATCGGGTGCTGCTATGAATGTTTGTTATGATGATTCGCAACTTGAAAATTTCTTAAAAGTTGCAACGGAAGTTTCTAAAAAGCATCCAGTAGTAGTTTCAGAATTTTTGGAACGTTGCAAGGAAATAGAAATTGATGCAGTTGCCGATAAGGGTGAAATTATTGCTTACGCTATTTCAGAACACATAGAATTTGCTGGTGTACATTCAGGCGATGCCACCACTCAATTTCCACCACAAAAAATTTATGTAGAAACCATTCGCAGGATTAAAAATATCGCTCGACAAATTGCTCATTCCTTGCAAATTTCAGGACCATTTAACATTCAGTTTTTGGCGCGTGATAATTATATAAAAGTAATTGAATGTAATTTGCGTTCTTCACGAAGTTTTCCTTTTGTTTCAAAAGTGTTGAAAATAAATTTCATTGATTTAGCAACCAGAATTATGTTGGGACTTCCTGTGGAAAAACCTGAAAAATCGGCTTTTGACTTAGATTATGTTGGTATTAAAGCTTCTCAATTTTCATTTGCACGTTTGCAGCAAGCTGACCCCATTTTAGGAGTAGATATGGCTTCAACGGGAGAAGTTGGCTGTTTAGGTGATGATTTTTCAGAAGCAGTTTTAAAAGCTTTGTTATCAGTTGGTTTTAAAATTCCGGAGAAAAATATTCTGATTTCTTCAGGTGAACCAAAATCAAAAGTGGATTTGCTTGATGCTTGCAGGTTACTGTATAAAAAAGGTTATCAGATTTATGCTACAAGAGGAAGCCATCAATTTTTAGCTGAAAATGGCATTGAAAGTAAAGTAGTCCTGTGGCCTGATGAAGAAGGCGAGTATAATGTCAAGGATATGATTGCACAAAGAAAATTTGATTTGGTAATTAATATTCCAAAGAATGTAACTCAACGTGAATTGGCAAATGATTATGTCATACGTCGCAGTGCTATCGATTATAATATCCCTTTATTAACAAACGCACGACTTGCCAGTGCTTTTATTTTTGCTTTTTGTAATATAAAATTGGAAGATATTAAAATAAAAAGCTGGGATGAATACTAATTTTGAAAAATAATTTCTACTAATACCAATCAATGAATTGTTGTTTTCGATGAAATGTAGAAAACAGAAAAATAGATTTCGTTTAAATTAAAAAATTTGGTTATTTTTGTATTCCTTTCATAAAATCGGGATGTAGCTCAGTCCGGTTTAGAGTACGCGTCTGGGGGGCGTGTGGTCGCTGGTTCGAATCCAGTCATCCCGACAAAATTATAAAAGACTGTTAAACAACAATTTAACACTCTTTTCTTTTCTTTGAAATTATCTTATAATAATTCCTTTATCATTACTAACGCTGCTTGAGTAGCTCTTTCGATATTTTGTTCTCGCGTATTGCTAAAATGAAAAATTTTACTGACTAATTTTTCTTCTGAACAAGCAGCTATCCAAACTGTGCCAACAGGTTTTTCTGGACTTCCACCTGTAGGTCCTGCTATTCCAGAAGTAGCTACAGCAATATCAGCATTTAATAAGCGACGAACGCCAGCAGCCATTTGTTCAACCACTGGCTGGCTAACAGCTCCAAATTTTTCAAGATCGTCAGTTGAAACTCCCAAAAGGTTGATTTTTACTTCATTATCGTAAGCTACAACGGAGCCTTTAAAATAATTGGAACTTCCTGAATGAGAAGTAAACCGATGAGCAATGTTCCCTCCGGTACAGCTTTCAGCCGTTACTACCGTTTTTTCTTGCGAAAGCAATAATTTTGCAACAACCTGTTCCATGGGAAGGTCCTCATAAGCAACAATGGCATTTCCCAATATCAGTGTTAAAGCATCAATTTGCTGATTAAGTGAAAATTCCAGAGAAAGAAGATTATCTGAAGTGCCACTCAACCGCAACTTTACAATTCCATAATTAGGTAAATAGGCTAAATGAATGTTTTCGGGCAAATTTTTTTCCCAGTCTGCAATTTTAATAGCTAAATCCGATTCAGAATATCCGAAAACCTGGACAGTCTTGTGTATAATTTTAGGCGTTTTAAAATAAGCTTGCAACTTAGGCATCACTTCTCTGCTCATGGCTTCTTTCATTTCGTAAGGAACACCTGGCATGGAAACAATTATTTTTTTATCTTTTTCGAACCACATAATAGGAGCAGTACCTACGGTGTTTTGAATTACTTCGCAATTTTCTGGGACAAAAGCTTGTGAACGAGTCAAATCATTAATAACAAATTCTGGTCGAGAAGCAAACACCTTTTTAATATTTTCCAAAATGGAAGAATCAAATATTAATTTCGTATTAAAATATTTACACAAAGTCTTTTTTGTGATGTCATCATTAGTAGGTCCTAATCCACCAGTCATCAGTACAATATCCACATGTTTCATAGCGGCATGTAAAGCATCTATAATTTGTTTTTCCTCATCATGTACGGAGGTTATTTGGAAAACTTCAAAGCCTATTTTATTTAATTCTTGGGCTATCCAGGCTGAATTGGTATCAACAATTTGACCAATTAAAATTTCATCTCCAATTGTAATAATTTCAACTTTAGGGGTTTTCATGCTTAAATTATAATTTTTTGTTGTATGAATAAATTTGATATTTTATATTTTTTTTGATTCTTCTTCCTGAGCAATTTTTTCTAACTGACCATACCAATTCTCACCAAAGCGACGAATCAAAGCGTTCTTCAGAAAACGGTAAAGCGGTATTTGTAAATTTTCTCCTTGTTTGTAACCGTAAAGACAAGGATACCAATGATGAACGTTTACCGCCACAAATTCATCATAATTTTGCAATCGTACAGGATATAAATGGCAGGAAACAGGTTTTGGAAAATCAGTTTTACCCTCACAAAAAGCTTTTTCAAAGACACATTTACAAGTACCATCCGCATCGAAATAAGTAAAAACACATTCTTTACCCTCGACTAATGAAGTTACAGTATCTCCATCTTCGTCGATATACCAAAAACCTTGATTTTCAATAATTTGTCTTTCTTTTTCAGATAAATCGTCCCAGACGATTGGTAAAATTTTTTCTATGATTTCAATTTCACTTTTCTCCAGAGGAGCACCCGAAACACCTTCAACGCAACAAATTCCCTTGCAGAAAGACAAATCACATGCAAACCTATCAGTTATCAAATCGCTGCTGACAAGGGTTTCGTCTATTTGAAATATCATTTCTTTATTAAATATGTTTTAAATAGTTTTCTAAATTTGAAAAAAACATGCTAAATTACGCATTTTCGTTAGAAACTGGATATTATTTTTAAAAGAAAATCCAAAAATCACCCTTATTTTTCGCCGATTTCGATGACTTCAAGATCTTTAATTTCTTTTCTGTCAATCTTCAAACGAATGATAGTTTGTATTTTATGAATTCCAAATTTACCTTCTGCGCCAGGATTAACATACAAGAAATGGAATTTTTTATCATATTTCACTTTCAAAATATGACTGTGTCCACAGACAAACAAATCAGGAGGTTGATGAATAAAAACAGATTGGATGGCTGGTAAATATTTACCTTGTTGCGTACCTATATGTGTTAACCATACATCGACTTCTTCACACAGAAAGCGATTATACTCAGGAAAAACAGCACGAACATCATAACCATCCATGTTACCATATACTCCCCGAACGGGCTTAAATTGAGTTAATGAATTTACTACTTCCATTGAACCCCAATCGCCTGCATGCCATATTTCATCACAATCGGCAAAATATTCAAAAACTCGATCATCTAAAAAACCATGCGTATCGGAAAGAATACCAATTTTTTTCATATTTTTTGACAATTACAGAATGTTTTCGTCGGTAGTTGATATAACAAAAATTACTTTGAGAAATTGATATAAAGTTAATAAAAGAACCTAAATGAAGAACCATTTTTTATTATCTATTGAGAATTTTTTAGGTTTTCATTTATTGTGGCACAATCGTTGTTGTATTTTTTATTGAAGGAATGAGTGCTTTTAGTATTTGTTTAAAACCTGCCAAATTAGCTATTAAAAAATTTCTTTTTTTGGAATGAAAGCTAAAAATTATATTTGTATAATAATTTTAATGCTGGGTTTTGTAAATTATTTGCAAGCTCAATTGCCGGAAACTGTTGTTGAAAATTCACCTGAGCAAGAAGCCGCCAAGCAAACTGCCAGGCTTGAACAAGAATTGAATTTGACTCTTGAACAAACAAAAAAAATTTATGAAATTAATCTTCGATATGCCAAACAACGTCAACTTTGCAATAAACGCTCAGAAGTAATGGAACTCATCAAGAAAAAAGATGTAGAAATTCAGCAAGTATTAAGTGGAGACCAATATCAGCAGCTTCTGAACAAACGTAATGAACGTTCCACCATGCAAGTACCTACCACGGAAGGAATAAGAAATATTACGCCTTCTTATCGTCCTATAAATGAGAGAAAATCTATCGAAAGCAATTCCAGCAACAGAATGAAGCAAAAAAATACTTCTTCAAAGCCTTCGCCTCGAAAGTAAAAAAGAGAAAGGAAAAATTGTTTCAATAACACAATGGCTAATCCTTATTTCAAGTTTAAAAAATTTACAGTTTTTCAGGACAAATGTGCGATGAAAGTCGGTGTTGATGGCGTTTTGTTAGGAGCATGGACACCACTTGAAAATTCTATGCATATTTTAGAAGTCGGTACAGGAACAGGTTTAATTTCAATGATGCTAGCTCAAAGAAGTAATGCTTTCATTGATGCCATTGATATTGATAAACAAGCCATTTTTCAGGCACAACAAAATATTAATTTTTCGCCATGGAGAAATCGTATTCAGTTATCTGAAATATCTTTTCAAGAATACGTTCAAAAGACTGCTTCGAAATATGATTTAATTGTTTCAAATCCACCTTATTTTGTAAACTCACTGAAAGCACCTTCTGGGTCAAGAACACAGGCACGGCATGCTGACACACTTTCTCATTCAGAATTGATTGAATTGGGCAATCAAATTTTGAAACCAGCGGGCAAGATTTGCCTTATTCTACCTGTAAAAGAAGGATTGAAATGTTATTTGCATGCTTTGGAATTAAACATGGGGTGTCAGCAGTTGGTTTTTGTTTATCCTCGTATTGAACTTCCAGCAAAACGCTTGTTGCTTCACTTTTCAAAAGAGGATGCTGTGACTCGTGTAAGTAAATTGGTAATTGAAACCAGTCACCGACATCAATATACGCCTGAATTTAAAGCATTGGTTTCAGATTTTTATCTGAATTTATAATGATACCAGTTCATTAACTGGCATAAGTGGCTACCAAAATATCGACGCTACGTACCTTTTTTGATATACATTGCAGAAACAATTCTGAACGGTGTTGTTAATTATGTTCAGAAAAAAGAAAAACAACCTGATGAATAAGGTAATTTCGAAAATTCTATCATTTTTTATGAGGAAGGTGAATTATAAGCCTCTTGCTGTTTTACCGTTTCAGGAAGGTGCTATAAAAATCAAATTTTTTATAATTTTATTTCTTTATAAGCAATTTTTTAGAAGTTTTATCATAGTACGGTAAAACCTCTGTTGTATCCATTTGTAAACAAAAATAATAATCTGCTTCCAAATGATGAGAAAATAATCGGTGAGCGTGTTCTGTATTTTTCAAAAAGTTTTCAAGATCATTACCAGCCAGTTGCCAAAGAGATTGAGCTGTTATCACTGCATCTGAGCAAGGCTCAAAATTTCCTTCTTTTATCAATCGTTCAGCCAAAGCTCCTCCAAAAACAGCATCTTCGAGATTAAAGCGATTGTTCCATCCAGCACAAAGAACCAACACCTCTTTTTTATTTGTCAGACAAAAGTTTGTAACTGCTGTTAGGTTAGAAAAACAACCAATTATTACTTCCCATTCGCTGGAAGCTGAATTAATTGCCTGTGTCCCATTCGTGGTAGTAAAAACAATTTCTTTGCCTTTTACCATTTCAGGTGTGTATTCAAACGGCGAATTGCCTGCATCGGCAAAATCACATTTTTCTACATTTCGTTCAGCTCCTACTATCCAGCCTTGATTTTTATATCGCAAAGCTTCTTCAATAGTTGCCACGGGTATAATGGCATTGGCACCAGCAGCAAAAGCAGCACATATCGTAGTAGAAGCTCTAAAAACATCTACCATTACTACCATTCTTGCCTCTGACGTTTGGTAATAAGGATATAAAGCAGGAGAAAAACAAATATCTATTTTCATTAGAATTTTTTTTTGTTTGATTATCTTTTCTCAATTTTCATCAAGAAATAAATGAAAAAGAATGAGTCTTTGTTTTAAAGGGCTCATTCTTTTTCAGTGAGTGGATTTTTATTGTGAGAAATTATAATTGTGGACCTGAAACAAGCAAAACACGAGCATCTTCATTATCACAATATTGTTCAAAATATTTAATATACTGTTTAGCCAACGATTTTGCTTTTTCTTCCCATTCTCCTGAATTGGCATATGTATTTCTTGGATCCAGAATTTTTGGATCTACATTGTTTAATGAAGTTGGAACGGTTAGATTCATAATAGGAATATGGGTAGTTGGAGCTTTTTCGATTGAGCCATCGATGATGGCATCAATAATAGCACGCGTATCCTTGATTGAAATACGTTTCCCGGTACCATTCCAGCCAGTATTTACTAGATAAGCTTTGGCATTGTGCTTCTTCATTTTTTCAGCCAACACTTTAGCATAAATAGTAGGATGAAGTGTGAGAAAAGCTTCACCAAAAGCAGGTGAGAAAGAAGGAACAGGTTCATTAATACCTCTTTCAGTACCAGCTAATTTTGAAGTATATCCACAAAGGAAATGATATTGAGCTGATTTTTCATCCAGAATAGAAACAGGAGGCAAAACTCCATAAGCATCAGCCGAAAGATAAATAATTTTACTTGCGTGTCCAGCTTTTGAAGGTAACACAATCTTGTTAATATAATAAATTGGATAAGAGACACGAGTATTTTCAGTTTTTGATGCAGCTTTTGAAAAATCAGGCGTCCCGTCAGGCAAAACCGTTACATTTTCCAGCAAGGCATCTCGTCTGATAGCTCCCCAAATATCGGGTTCATTTTCTTTGCTCAAGTCAATAACTTTTGCATAGCAGCCACCTTCATAATTAAAGATGCCGTGATCATCCCAACCGTGTTCATCGTCACCAATCAGATAACGTTTTGGGTCAGCAGAAAGAGTTGTTTTTCCAGTACCAGAAAGGCCAAAGAAAATAGCTACATCTCCCTCTTCTCCTACGTTTGCAGAGCAGTGCATGGAAGCAATTCCTCTTTGAGGAAGATAGAAATTCATTAAAGAAAAAATACCTTTTTTCATTTCGCCGCCATACCAGGTGCCTCCAATAACTGCCATGTGTTGTGAAAGATTGAATAAAACAAATACTTCTGAGTGAAGTCCATGTTCTTTCCAATTTGGATCGGTTACTTTTGAAGCATTGATCAAAGTAAAATCAGGTTCTCCAAAATTTGCTAATTCATAATGAGAAGGACGAATAAACATATTGGTAACAAAATGTGCTTGCCAGGCTACTTCCATAATAAAACGCACTTTCATACGTGTATCTTTGTTTGTGCCACAGAAAGCATCCACTATGTATAATTTTTTTGCCTTTGATAAATGGTCAGTTGCTAATTTTTTACAATCATTCCAAGCTTCAACAGTAATAGGTTTGTTAATCTCGCCGTCCCACCACATGGTATTTTCAGTAACTTCGTCTTTTACAAAAAATTTGTCTTTGGGAGAACGACCCGTAAATATGCCGGTATCAACTGCTACCGCCCCCAAATTAGTAACTACACCTCTTTCAAAACCATTATTAGAAGGGTCTGTTTCTGCACGAAACAACTGTTCGTACGTTGGATTGTATACGATTTCGATATTATTCGAAATTCCGTATTTACTTACATCAATTTTTGTCATTTTTTTAATTTAAAAGTTGATTAATTATCTTTTAAAATTTATTTTTCAGTTTGCAAAATTACCACAAAATTTTTATGTAACAATAGAATTAAAGAAAAAATTCTTTAATTGGCGACTAAAATTTAATCATTTTTCATTTTTTATGGTAAATGTATAGGTTAAAAGGGATAAAATAAACTTTCTTATACTTATATAACAATTCATTAAACATTTTGTCAAAAATATAAAGTCAAAAAATTATTTTTTATTGTCCATTAAAATTTTATGAATTTAGATTTAAAAAATCCTGAAAAATTGAAAAAAGCATATATTTATTAAGGAAGACAAGTCGTTTTAGAATAAAAATTGTATTTTTGTAGAGAAGTTAAGGTAAAAAGAAAATGTAATAACCACTTATGTGATGGAGGGTAAAAATATATTTTTGAAATTTTATAAAAGCATTACAAATTAACTTTATGAAAGTAAAAATTGTTAATCGCTCAAAACATTCATTGCCGGCATATAAAACTATATTATCAGCAGGAATGGACTTACAGGCAAATCTTGATGAACCAGTCACTTTAAAACCTTTCGAACGAAAATTAATTCCTACGGGTCTATATGTTGAATTACCATCAGGTTACGAAGCTCAGATAAGACCAAGAAGTGGTCTCGCAATTCAAAAAGGAATTACCGTGCTCAATTCTCCTGGCACGATTGATGCTGATTATCGAGGTGAAATTTGTGTGATTCTTATCAATTTGTCAACAGAAGATTTCGTTGTTAATAATGGCGATCGAATTTGTCAAATGATTATTGCACCGTACACTCAAGTAGAATGGGAAGAAACAGAAGAACTTAATCACACTTTACGAGGCAAAGGCGGTTTTGGTCATACAGGCTATTGATAATTAATCTTTTATGTCGTTGTTCTTATAATTTTAAAAACAATTTTCATGCAACATCAATTTTGTTATTTTGCTTACCTTATTGTGATGCTGAGTTTTATGTCTTGTTCGATTCTGAAACCAAATACAAATAAGCAAATTTCTGAAAAGAAGTCACTTAATACAATTGAACAACGGCAATTTGATTATTTTTTTTATGAGGCAATTCGCTTGAAAGAAAATGGGCAATTGGATGAAGCCATCGAAAATTTTTTAATGTCTTTCTACCTTAATCCGCTGGATGCAGAGGTCCAATCACAACTCGGTTTGCTTTATAACAACGCTGGCTTGCCAAATGAAGCCATACAATTTATGGAAAATGCAGTGAATTTGCAGTCGAATAACTGGTGGTACAATATGACTCTCATTAATATGTATTCACAACAAAAAAAGTGGGAGAATGCTATTCAATTAGCTACTGTGGTCCAAAAAAAATATCCTCAAAAGGAAGATATTTATAATGTTTTATCTTTTCTTTATAAACAAACAGGTAATATTGGTAAAGCCATTAATACTTATAATCAACTTGAAAATCTCGTGGGAGTTCATGAAGCAATCTCGTTTGAAAAAATAAAACTTTATTTTCAAGTGAACAAGGATAAAAAGGCATTATCAGAAATTGATAAGTTAATAGACAAATTTCCTTCTGAAAGTCGCTATCAAGTTTTGAAAGGGGATCTTTTTCTTCAAACAGATCAACTTGAAAAAGCTTATCAAATTTATATGAAAGTTATGCAAGATGATCCTCAAAATCCTTATGTATATGTTTCTTTGTCAGACTATTATAAAAAAATAAATCAGCCAGAAAAATCGCTCGAAGCAATTGTAAATGCCCTCAAAAGTGATCAGTTGGACGTTGATTCAAAAATTTCAATTTTAGGTCAATATATGAATCAATTGATTCAGGACAAGGAAAAATTGGATGAAATGGACAATCTTTTTAAGTTGTTAGTAGAAAGATACCCTCTCGAAGAACAAGTTCACGCGTATTATGCCTTGTTTTTAGAATATCAAAAACGCAGTGATGAAGCGATTTCGGAACTTGAAACGATGTTGAACATCAACTCAAAGAATGAACAGACATGGCTGCAATTAATCCATATTTATTGGGATCAAAAAAATTATGAGAAAATAGCAGAAGTTGCTGAACGAGCAATGAAAGAACTTCCTGAAAATCCTCAATTTTATTTTTATCAAGGCATTGCTCAATTTCAATTGGAAAATTATCGGTTGGCATTAAAAAGTTTGCAGCTTGCTCTCACTCTTATTCCCGATAACAACATTCAACAAAAGCTGAAATGTGATATTTATTCTCAAATAGGTGATACTTATTATAAGCTCAGCAAGAAAGATTCTGCTTTTATAGCTTATGAAGAAGCTTTGAAAGCTGATCCTGAAAATATTTATGTAATGAATAACTATGCGTATTATTTAGCATTGGAGAAAGAAAATTTAAGTAAGGCGGAACGAATGAGTGCTAAAACAGTAGAATTACAGCCTCGAAATAGTACTTTTCTTGATACTTATGCGTGGGTATTATTTCAGGAAAAAAATTGTTCATTGGCAAAATTTTATATTGAACGTGCCATTGATAATCTCGAAAAAGAGCAAGAAAACGGTGTAATTTATGAACATTACGGAGATATATTGTGGGAGTGTGATTTTGATAAGAAAAAAGCTGTGGAAATGTGGAAGAAAGCTTTAGAAGAAGGGAATCATTCGGAGGAACTTCAACAAAAAATTCAAAAAGCACTTTCAGCTATGCCTGAAAACGAACAAAAATGAGAAAATCGTTGCTTTCAAATAATTTTACTTTGTTATTTTTAAAACTTTGCCTTTCATGAAACAAAAGATTAAAATATTCTTTTTCTTTTTGGTGCTATTGAGCTCTTGTAAAACAATCAAACAGGTTCCGGTTACACAGTTACCAAAAGATTTAAACACTCAAAAGGTGATTGAATACTTAAAGTTGCAGGACAATATTCAAAGTATGAATGCCAGTAAAATCAAAATGAATTTAAAATTAGACAATAGAGAATTTAATGTTACTTCTTCTTTCTTAATGATTAAAGATTCTGCTATTCATATTTCTATTCAGCCTTTTTTGGGATTGGAGTTGTATAAAATTGAAATGGCTCCGCAGATAATTAAAATTTTCGATAAGATAAATCAAAAATATTATGTTGTCAATTATGAATTTTTGAGTGATCGTTTAGGAGTTCACATTGATTTTTATCATTTGCAGGCTTTATTAACAAACCGTTATTTTTGTTTGGCTGGTAGTGAAAATGGTTGTCGGATTTTGACAAATAACTCAGAAAAAATTAATTTCGGATTTGAAAATGAAAATTTTAAACAATCTTTAACCATTATACCTAATTTCTATATTCACGAACTTCTATTGTTGGATAAGAAAAGTAATTCTCAATTGTTGGCAACTTACGATGATTTCGACACACAAGATGGTGTACTTTATCCACGAAAAGTTTCTATTCAGGTGAATCAACCTAAAAAAAATGTTTATTGTGACATAACCATTTCTAAAGTCTCTTTTAATAAGGAAATAAAATTAGTTCCAACAGACGAAAAAAGGTTTAAACGAGCATTCATTGAACAATTATTACAAAAATAAGTGTTCTCTGTTATTTTAAAAAGCCTATGCATTTTTCATTTCAACATAAGTTTTTTTTACTTGCTTTTTTATTGAGTTTTTCTTTTGCACTTTGTGTTTCATCACAAAGTGTAAAACAACTTGAAGAACAGCGAAAGCAAACTTTGCAACAACTTGAGATAACTAATAAACTGTTGAATGAAACTAAACGATCTCAAAAAAGTTCATTGAACAAGCTTACCATTCTCGATAAGAGCATCAAAGAACGTACCCGACTGGTCAACACAATGAACAAAGAAATAGAACAACTAGATATTGAGATGAAAAAATTGGCACAGGAAAAGGCGGAACTTGAAAAAAAACTTCAGCAATTAAAAAATGATTATGCAAGGCTGGTTCAGGAAGCATATATCAATCGAAGTATTTATTCAAAAATTATGTTTGTGCTCTCTGCTGAAACATTTGATCAGTCTATTCGACGTTTGAGATATTTAAAAGAATACAGTGATTACCGAAAAATGCAGGTGAAAGAAATAGAAAGAGTTGAAAAAGAAATTCAACAGAAAAATGATAGTCTGGCTGCTCATAAACAAACGTTGGCTCAAGTTGTAAAACAAAAAGAAATTGAAACCAAAAAACTTTCCGAAGAGAAAAAGAAAGAAAATGTCGTGTTGAATGACCTAAAAAAGAAAGAAAAGAATTTACGATCTGAAATAACTGCACAGCAAAAGAAAGCCAATGAGCTGAACAAGAGGATCGAATATTTAATTGCCGAAGAAATTCGCAAAGCCGAAGCAAAAAAGAAAGCAGAAGAAAAATTAAGGCAAGAATCAGCCAAAGGAACTTCTAAAAAAACCGCTAAAGAAAAATCAGCAGAACAAGCAAAGTTAGCGGCAGCGGCTGCATTGACTAAAGAAGAAGCCCTGCTTTCGGATAATTTTGAAAGCAACAAGGGAAGATTACCCTGGCCAGTAGCAAATGGTTTTATTAGTGGACATTTTGGTATTCAACAACATCCTGTTTTAAAATATGTTACTACCAATAATAAAGGAATTTACATACAAACTACTGCCAATACCAATGCAAGAGCAGTTTTTGATGGCACTGTTACGCAACGCTTTGCTGTACCGGGCAGCAACAATGCTGTAATAATTCAACATGGAGAATACCGTACTGTGTATGCAAATTTGACTGAAATATTTGTTACAGTAGGGCAGAAGGTAAAAGCAAAACAACCTATTGGTAGAATTTATACCGACCGAGATAAAGATAATAAGACT
Source organism: Paludibacteraceae bacterium (assembly GCA_018056165.1). Lineage (GTDB taxonomy): Bacteria > Bacteroidota > Bacteroidia > Bacteroidales > Paludibacteraceae > MVYY01. Next base: position 36,261 of record JAGPGD010000002.1, read on the forward strand.
GAACTTTATTTTCAGTTGTGGAAAAGTAAAACGTTACTTGATCCTGAACCGTGGCTGGCTCATTAAAAAGCATTACTGTCCGATTAAAGAAATGTTTTAAGGTTATTTGTTTTCAATAAATTGATGTTCAGACATTATATTTTTAAATTTGATTGTTTTTTACCCCAAATTAAGCTTTCAAAAATAGAAAATTTCATTTTTTCAAATCGAATTGCTTTATATCCTGCTCATTATAAATAATTAAGCCCTAATTTTTTTCTAAAATATTTCTAATGATACTCATTAGAAAATCTTGCACCTTATCGTCTGATTTACAATTAACTGTAACTGCATTTCTTTCTAATGCTGAATCTGGATTTAATGGATTTTTGTTTTGCAGTAGTTAGTTTGCTGGTAGCTTTTTTGGAAAATTCTTATTTTGAAGGTGAAATTTCTGTTTGCTGCGGATTGGGAGGAAAAGAATCTTGTGATTCTTCGTATGGGAATATACCTTTTACCTTGTGGAAGACATAATAATTCATTGACTGATCCGATTCAAATCCAATGGCATTGATAATTTGAGTTGGACGTGTTACTTTAATCAAACTATCAGAATAAATTCGTTCGCTGTTTTGATCCCAGAAAAGTTGTTCAGTTTCAAATAATTCTCCTTTTAAGTTGGTTGCTTTTACATTACCTTTTAATTCCCACAGTTTCTGATTAATATAATATTTTGCATATTTGCTGTGAATATTGGCATCTACATGCAGATTCATATCGAAACGTTCCAAGTGAATACCATAAGGAAATTCCCAATAGGGCTCCGGAACTTTATCGTAAATATCCCACTGCGGAGCAGAAATACGGTAGCGGGTAATTCCGGAATCGGAAATAATAGTAGTAACATCGGTTGCATGAAGGTTTGGAGTAGCTGCTCTGTCCGTAATAGCTTGAATTATTTCAGGCTTTTCTTTATTACAACCTATCATGAAAAAGAACATAACAACTATATTAAAAATAATTGTTAAGTTCTTGTAATTCAATTGAAATTTATTCTTCAAATTTTGTATCATCAATATGGTCTGCAAATGGTAGTTTCTCCTATCCATCCTCCAACATAAAATGATTTCCCTTCTTCTAATTCAGGATGGAAGAAAATATCCTCTTTAGAGGGGAAATACCTACTATAAGTTTGGATTAATTTATCCGCTTCTTCTCTAATTTTAGGATCTGGGTCTACTTGTTTTGCTTTTATAAACTTATCTACTGCTACCCAAAAAACAGTTTTAGCTAAAACCGGATCCTCATAAATTCCTTTTGTATTTGCATACATTATTCCAATCAACAGATAAGCACTGCCATTGTTGGGATTGTATTCTAATGATTTACGAGCATAATCTCTTGCTTTCAGATAATTTTGCAATTCTGAATAATAAATTTGAGCTATCTTATATAAATAATCAGCCTTTTCATTGTTATTTGTTGCCAAATTAGCGGCTTCTTCATAAAATTGAATTGCTTGATTGAAATTCTTTTTTTTGTATGACATTTCAGCACATGCATTAGCCGATGTAGCAGTTGGTTGTATTTTATGGGCAGCAATGGCTGCTTGGAAATAAACCTGAGAGTCAAAACAACCAATTCGACTATAAAAATCTAATACATTATTCAAGTACTCTAAATTTGAAATGTTTTGAGATACTTTCGATTTATAAATTTCATCTAAAGTTTTACAATCAGCAGCACCACTTTGAGCAAACATTACATCTAATCCTTGCTTTATTTGACTGGCTAATTCAGCATATTTAAATTCGGGATTATTAATTTGAGCTTCAAGAATTTCATTAACTTTTAAATAATCAGCAATAAATTTTTCTGCATGTGTAGGTTCTGCCTTGTAAATATTGTAAGACAACATTATAAATTGTCTAAGAACTTCTAATTCAGAATTTTCTTTCATCCCATCAATGGATTGCTCTAACCATTCATAAGCAGGTTTTTTTAAATCATCTCCTTTTACATAAGTGATGTAGTCTAAGGCTTTTACTCCTAAAATCCAAGGAGTTGGATAGCGACTGTCATCTCCGAAATATTGAATGCGTTTGTCATACATTCTCATTAATTCATCAAAGGTTTCTTTGTAGGAGGTTTGATCTTTTGCCTGTCCTAACTTCCACTGGAGAATTTCTCTACCTCTGGTGTATATCACTTTATTTGCTCCTGGACATTCATTGTAAGCTGATAACCAGGGACCATAAGCATCAGCATATTGTTTATTTTTAGCTGATTCATTGAATAAACTGATATAAATCAAACACATCGAATCAGTTACCTGCTGTGAAGGGTTTTGAGTACTTGTGAATTCCTGATCCGTAGCTTTTGTTTTATCTTTCTTATCTTTTTGAGCAAATCCTTTAGGACTGAGAAGGATCAAACCCATCAAGAACAAAATTGTTATTTTAGTTTTCATAATAAAAAAATATTTTTAAAAGTTGTTTTATAATTTTCGTTTAAAAAACCAATTTTCATTGATACAGGCATTGAAAGTAAACTTAAAATAATTTTCTTTTAGTTTGCTGTAATTTCCAATTTTACCGTATTCGAAAGAAGCATTGATTATTGTTCTACTGTATCGTAATGGTAAACCAACTCCAAAATTTATACCAAAATTTTTTCCTGGAGAAATTCCTTCTATTTTATAATAGGGATTACTTGTGTTAAAGCCAACACGGTAACGAATATGTTCAAAATATTTTCTTCCATTAGGGTTTGGAATATATTCTCCTCCTATAGCTATTTTATGGCGGTTAGCTAAGGTGTCTGTTTTCCCATAAAATCTGGCTTCTTCCCAATTTTGAAAACTATAATCAAGTCCTACTGAAAGTTTATTATGGTAAGTATAATATAAACCAGCTCCGAAAATTGTTGGCAAATCAAAAGCTAGATCATAATTTATGGTGTCCACAGAAATACCAGAAATAATGGTTGAAGCATTTCCATTGAAATTTTTCTTTTGTTCATAAATTAACCCTAATGTAATTTCATGTTTTTTGGCAAAAGTTGTGAAAAACTGACCCCCATATCTGAATCTGAAATTATTCGCTTCAATATAGTTTAGTTGCGTAGTGGAAGTAAAATTTGTTGATTGATTAAAACTGATATTTCTATAATTGTTGATACTTCCAAACATGTAATAGGCATTTACGCCTAATGCTAAATGGTGAAATAATTCGAAGGATAAACCAGCATAAAATTCACTGAATCCCCCTGAACCAACAAAGCTTTTAGTAGCAGTGAGGCTATCAGGTGTATCAGTATTATTGGCTAAAAAGAGGAGTTGAGTTTCGCTGAAATTATATCCAGAAAAAGAGTATGGTTGAATTCCAGCACTGACGCCGATTTTTTTTGCCAAAGGAAACTGAATAGTAAGATAATCCAAATTTCCTGTAAAAGTAGTCTTTTTGTTATTACCACTTGAAAAATTTGAAACCAACAAAGAAGCTCCCATGTCAAACATAAATGTCATACTATCCACTACGCTATAAGAAGCAGGGTTTACAGAATTAATACTTGCCGATGACCTGACTCCTATCGCAACTCCTCCCATAGCACGTTGTTCACCGTTGTGGTTATCATTGATTTCTCCATATCCAAAACGAGTATAAGGAGAATTTGTATTGTTTTGACTATAAGATAGTTGCATCATCATTAAAGCAGCGAAGATAAAAAATAATACCTTATGGTTTAACATTATATTGAAGTATGTGGTTAAGGCCTATGAGTACTAAATATTTTTCTACAAAGATGGTGTTTTTTAGCTTTTTATCAAAGTAAAAAACACTACCTCCTGTTAAAAAAGTTAAAAGTTTTGGGTATTGTAACCGTAAAAAATCTATATAGCCATCTATCTCGAAAGCAATACCTTGTATTACACCCGCTGCAATTGCAGTATACGTATCAACTCCAAGAATTGGAATATTGGGTGTTGGTTCAACAAGTGGTAATTTTTGAGTGAATTCATGGAGAGATTTAATTCTTAAATCAATGCCTGGAGAGATATTACCCCCGCAATAAGTTTTATTGGCATCAATAAAATCGTAAGTTATTGCTGTTCCTGCATCAACAACCAGTACATCTGAGTTTGGCTTTAAAAATGAAGCACCTACCACTCCAGCTAAACGATCATTTCCTAAGGATTCGGGAGTTAAATATTTATTGATAATAGGGATAGGAGTTTTATCATCTAAAACAATTACAAAAGGTATTTTCTCTCTTAAAAAATTGATAAGTATAGGATCTTTTTCAATAACAGTTGAAAATATACAATTTTCTATAGGAAAATCTGAAAAAATTGATAAAAGAATCTTTATATTGAAATTTTGATACGAAAAGCATTGGATTAGTTTATCCTTATCAAATATTCCTGCTTTGGTACTTGAATTTCCTTGATCAATGCATAAATTCATAAAAAATTGAAATAGATTAAATTATATCAGCCATGAATGTTGAATTTAAGGGATTATTTTTTCAATTGGAAGCACTAAAATGCCTTCGGCACCACAAGCTTTCAATTTTTCAATAATATCCCAGAATTCTTTTTCAGATATCACGGCATGCAAAGAATGCCATCCTTCTTTTGCTAATGGCATGATGGTGGGACTTTTAATGCCAGGAATAATTTCAATAATTTTATTTAAATTATCTGTTGGAACATTCATCAAAACATATTTTTTCCCTTCTGCCATTTGTACGGCTTCAATTCTGAAAATAAATTCATCCAGAATTTGTTGCTTTTCTTCTGTCAATTGATAATTGCCAATGAGTAAGGCTTCGGATTCCATTACTTTTTCTACTTCTTTTAAATGATTTGTTATCAGCGTACTTCCTGTACTTACAATATCAAAAATAGCATCAGCTAATCCAATGTTAGGGGCAATTTCTACCGAGCCAGAAATGATATGAATATTAGCTTGAATATGGTTTTTCTTTAAAAAATCATTTAAAATGGTAGGATAAGAAGTAGCAATTGTTTTTCCATTAAACCAGGAAATATCAGTGTATTCAATTTCTTTTGGGATCGCTAACGAAAGCCTACATTTACTAAAACCTAATCGCTTGATAATTTTTACCTTTTTCTTTTTTTCAACGAATTCATTTTCTCCTACAATACCCACATCAGCAATACCTTCTGCTACTGATTCGGGAATGTCATCATCTCTCAGAAATAAAACTTCGAGTGGAAAATTTAGAGCTGGCATCAATAATAACTTTTTGTTGGCTTCTAACTTTATCCCTACTTCTGTGAGTAACGATATAGTATCATCAAATAATCTTCCTTTAGATTGTACTGCAACTCGTAACATATTTTTTGATTTACATGATTTTATAGATATCCTACCATTTGATTCTAGTAAAGCCTTAAATCCACTTCAAAAGATATTAAAAAAGTCGAAAAGCCTTATAAAAAGGAGCTTTATGACTTGCTTGATAAAAATTCACACATTTTTTAGTGGAAAAATTCAACAACAAAGGTTCAAAGTTACACATTCTATGATAAAAATCATTCATTTAGCAGAATAAATTCATAAACCAACTTATGAATAAGGCATAGTTTTATAAATTGATTAACTAAGCGATTGATAATGTGGATATTAACAACAGAAAAAAATTAAAATACTTAAAATCAAGTTTTTACTGATGGATTTTGAATTTATTTTATCCTTTAATTTCTTTTATCCATACCCCACATTAATTTATTTTTTAAAGTATTAAAATAGGTATGATGAATTTGTTTAATAACTTTTATGGTAAAAGGAGCTTTTGAAATAATGAGTTTGGTGGTTTGATTCAACACTTTCGATCGGCCATCCAATGATGCCAGAAAACTCTGGGTACGGCTATGAACCTCTAATTCTATAATCCAGCTATCAGGAATAATGATAGGGCGTACATTTAAACTGTGGGAAGCAACTGGTGATAAAATAAAATCTTGTGCCTGTGGTACGACAATTGGTCCCCCTACACTCATTGAATAAGCAGTGGAACCTGTTGGAGTGGCAACGATTAAGCCATCTGCTTGATAAGTGTTGATAAATTCGCCATTTACCGTAGCATTGATACTAATCATTGAAGATGAATCTTGTTTTGACACCGAAACTTCATTCAAGGCATAAGGGTATTCAAATGTTGTTTCATCGGAAGTTTTTACTAAAAGAGTAGTCCGATTTTCAATGCGATATTGTGAATTTAAAATTGCTTCAAAAGCAGGAATAATTTCTTCACTTGAAATGTCGGCCAAAAAGCCCAATCTGCCTGTGTTGATACCTAATATTGGAATTCCTTTATTTCCAATCCGTGCAGCAGTATTTAAAAAAGTTCCATCCCCTCCAATACTCACCGCTAAATCTGCTTCAAAAAAATCAGTATCAATCACCTCAACTCCTTGTAGGTCAAATTCTTTTGTCTCTTCTATAAATTTATAGAGTTGACTTTCATACATCATGGTAATTTTTTGCTGAGTAAAATAATCAAATAAAACTTTAACACAGGATAAAACCATAGGTCGATAAATATTCCCAAAAATGGCTATTTTCATAAATTGTTGTTTATGATTGATTTAGTTGTATAATCGAAAAACAAAATACACACAAATTTAAAACAAATTGGACAATAATAAAGAAATATAGAAACGTTTTTGCATTTGAGGGATTAAAATTTGTTGTCAGATTGCATTTAAATATCATTAAGTTATATGAATAAATATCCTCTAAAATATAACCTGTTATAACTGCGCCATCACCATTTCTTATTTAATTCTGTGTCGTTTCAATTTCTTCTGGTGCGATTAAAAGAATAATGAAAAAGAATAATGAAAAACAATGCGGCCAAAATAGCCATCTTGTATTTAGCGGCAATTGGTATCAATCGTTCGGTGCTCTCTCCCTCAGGAACAAATTCAGCCAGATACACCAATTGCAGTTTTGAAAGCTGTCGGGCAAAAGTATAACCCGTGATACAACACTCGTGAAATGCAATTACTTTAGAGTTGTCTTCTGCTGCTTTTCGAGTAAGGTTTTCAATTACCGATAAATTATAATTTTTATCTCCGCTATGGTTTTCAAATTGTGCGGTCGAAATTTTTAGTTTATCCATAGATTTTAATTTAACTTATTCAGAAAGTTTTGGCAATTTTTCTCGTTTTTGTTTTTTTGTAACAGCAACAAATATCCATGATAAATAAATATGCACGATAATTTTATGCGTGTCAATCTTAAGTCAACTTATGCGGTTCCACCGAACAAGCTATCGAATAGAAAATAAGCAAATTATTTTTAAAAAACTAAAAAGGCAAGGTTTTTACAGAAAAAAATATGTATTTTTGACATATATAACCACTTTACTCATGCTCCCTAATTTGTTATAGTTGATTTTTTCCGCAGTCGTTACACTTTTATTTCCCGTTTACTGCTTTACTACAATGTGTAAACCAAATTATTAATGGCTGTTGAGTCAGTAAAACTCAAGATATATGAAAATTCCGAAATCTTTTAAACTTATTATTCTTTTTGTAGTATTAATATTAATGAGCAGAACAGCAAATGCAGATTCAATTTGTTCTCACAACAATTTTAGGTTTTTTGAAATTATCGGGCAGGCAGGCGGGCATATTTACTCGGCCGATGCACTAAAGGAAGCATCACTAAATAAGTATAAGGAGTATAGGACATTGCAATTGAGGTATGGATGGAACAGTAGCGACCCTAACGGTTGGCAAAGCATGTATCTTTATCCCCAATACGGTATTGGGTGGTATAGTGGGTCTATTGGCGATCCAGAGATAGTAGGAAGGCCAAGTGCAGTATATGGATTTATTTCTTTTCCTCTTTCTTATGATCCGAAACATTACCCTTTCATTGAGGCGTCAATGGGTATTGGCTACAATTTTAAACCGTATCACAAAGAGCATAACTATCAAAATGATGCTATCGGTTCAAAGATCACCGGTTATCTTAATTTAAAATTAGCTGCAAATTACAGATTAAACCGCGAGTTGGACTTAATCTATGGGTTTGATATCATTCATTTCAGCAATGGCAGAATCTATAAGCCCAATGCCGGATTAAATATGCTCGGCATAAATTTAGGTTTAAGATACAATTTTAATACGATGCAAAAAGAGGTTGACAACTCATATCACCCCAAGGTGGTTCTCGATGCAAGGCCCCAGCATAATATATTCAGACCAAAAGAATCGATCAAACGCAGCGAATTTCTTCTATACAGTGCTTTTGGTTTAGTTCAAAACCATATGGACAACAGCAAACATTACGGCACATTCTCAACTTGCATTGAATACAGATACCTTATCAATACCTGTAGTGGCGTAACTGCCGGTTTCGATTTCTTTTATGACTCGAGCCTGAAACCTTTCTATCCGGACGAAAGTTACGACTTTTACGGTGTACATATTGGCTACGATTTTTTATTTTGGAAATTTGGTGCAAGGCTGCAAGGAGGGACTTATTTGACTCAAAAAGGACGTAATTTCAAAGGGCATTTTTTCTTTCGACCTGCCCTGCAGTACAACATTGGGAGTAAGTTTTATGCTCAAATTGGTCTGAAAACTCACAAGTTTAAAGCCGATTGGGTTGAGTGGGGGATTGGAGTAAAATTCCCGTGCTGACAAAAGATTATCACCATCGCCGTTTTTTTATCGGGATCCAGATTTTGGGTTATTTTCGACGGAAAAGTGTTTCGCCAACCAGGGATTGTTATCATACTTTCTCCAGCATATTAATGAAAACCCGAATTTCCAGTAACTTTCAATTCTTTATGGTGCGATGAAAAGCGTTGAAAACGGTGGAAAATAAGGCTGAAAATCAGCCTGTAAACATAAGATAAACTTCATTGTTCTAAAAAAATGATAATATCCCATTCCATTCAAGAATTACTTTTTTACCATTACTTTTAAGTAGTAATGATCCTGGGGAGAAATAATAATTGGCCGTAGAAATGACTACACCGGGATTTTTTTTATAGGAACAATCCGTTGAAGCACTTTCTTTTTCAATATTAAAATAGCCTCTTCCTGTAACGAGCTCTATCTCGCCCTCAAAATGCATTTCCGGGTGATATGTAAGGTGAGAAAGAATCGGTTTATCGTTCTCTAAGGGTATTACAATCTTTTCATTTTCCGGTTGATCGTTTATTGGCATTTTTTTCTTAGTGATGTATTCCAACTTCACTGAACCAAAACCATAAATCAACTCACCACCAAGAGTAAGTTCATCAATAAGGTTAAATTCTTTTACAAAAATTCCATTTTCATTCACGTCAATTTTGTTCCCCTGCAATTCAGCATCCTTTTTCACCCAGATACAACCAATGATTTGTGAGTATTTTATCTTTCCATCATCGCTTATATATTTATGCTTTATAAACTCAATTTCGTGGAGAAATTGGTTTTTTGTTGTTTCCGAAGAAGGATCAACTGCTGTCAACACTCTGCTGCCTATAAATCTGTGCTCAAATTGGAATTTATCTAACTTATCTCCAAAACTTAATCCTTTTTCTTGGTATTCAGGAATAAAAATAGTTTCCCCATCGTATAGGTAAAAATAGGAAAATCTGAAGTTTTCTTTGATCAGTTTACCAATTTTCTTATATTCTTTTGATGTTGGGTTATCCATTAAATGTTCGGTCGCTCTCTTTGTTACAGCACCCCAGAAGTTTTTTCCCGGAATGTAATATCTTGTTGGGGATATTACCGAGCCCTTAAATGGCATATAGCCGATATGCAAAGGGCTTTCTAAGGTAAACACAATATCAAGCCTTGTCCACATTTTTTTTCTCTTTTAGTTTTGAATGATATAAAGCAAAAGTTAGAGTGCGTTCCAGTATTTTTTTAAGAAAAAAAAGTTTATCAATATCTTTTGCAACTTCTTGTAGTTGCTTACAAAAAGCATTAAAATCCTCATAATTATTGTGAAAATCAACATTTAGATAACTTTTAATTTCATCATCCTTTAATAAATCAATTAAACTTTTTCTTATACTTTTATCCTCTTTTTCCAGCCAGAGAAACATGGCATAAACGCCATCTTCCTGTAAAATACCAAGAGCTTTTCTGAGAATATTCTCTTTTTTATCTTCTGCATTTTCTCCTATGTCCTGACCTGTTTTTGCACATATATAATCAAGGTTTATCATGGTTATTGTCCTCCGTTTTGATTATTGTTTGTTTGATTATTTTGTGTTTCAGCAGTGAAAAAATCCACTCTTCCAAATCCGCGAGTTCCCATACCACCCACTCCAAGAAGTTTTATATAGGGAAATGTAGCTTCTATCAATGAGTATACATTACTGTTTTCATTGTCCTTACGTGAATCAACGATAGTTTCAAAAGCAATAACAGTGCCTCTGGGTATGGCTTCATAGGTAAATAATGCAGTCTCAGCGGCAGTGCCTGTTTTTGGGTCTATCCTTACTGATGTTCTAACCTCAAGATTATCATTTACAAGATGCGAAAAGAGTTTATCAGATACTACAACAATTCGTGTTAAAAAATTAATTAATTCTGCCGGCAAAACTACTGTTTTATCATTTTCAATATTTTGGACTTTTACCAGTAACCATCCAAGATTGATGGAATTGCATGAAATTCCCTTTATTGCATAAGCTTCATCTTTAATTTCCGGAGGAATTTTTATTGCTTCTCCATTTGTATCTTTTATTTCACTTAGCCAATATTCAAGTAATTCTTTTGTGGTTATCCACACAGTTCCTTCACTTGATGAAACAGGAAAAAAGACTATTTGGCCATCGTAAACTCTTACCATTCCCTGTTTGTTTTCGCTGCCAAAGGTTTCTTCAATTTTAATTTTATTAAATTTCTTTTCGTTTTTATCATCTTCAGCTTTTACAATCTCTGCATAAGCTCTTATAACTCCTGCAAGAGAGGTACCAGGTATTTTTGGCACATCTGTAGCAGGTTCTCTGACTATGGTATTATCTACTCTACCAAGCCTATATCCTCCAGCTCCGATATGCACCGGATCTAGGGTTTTCCCTAAATATTTTTCTGGGCTATTCATTTTTTAACCTCCTTTTATTTTAAATTGTATGTTTGAATAAAAATATAGTATCTAGTAAAAGTCCGTTATAGGCAGAATTTAATATAAAATCCTGTGTTTCTGTTCGTAGTTGATCCCATTTACTACTGAAAGCATCTTTAATTGTTGCCTCTGTGAACTTTTTGAATGTATCATCTTTTTTAGCGTCATTTACATTATACCATTCACGTAATTTATTTGTGAGCATTTCTTCAATGAAATTAATTTGAGAACTTGAAATATTATTATTCAAGATTTCCCATAAATCGACCATTTCTGAATATTGATACAAATAATATGGCCTTTGAGAATAAAGTTTATAATCATTACCAGCTCTTTTTTTATTGTTGTAAATAATATTAAATCTGTCGTTAGTTCCAAGAAGCAAATCGAAATCGAAGTATCCTGGATATAATGCAAAACTTTTTCCTTTAGATAAGGTGGAAAGATCGTCAAGATTGTAAGAATCTTTTTTAATTAAAGGATAATAATTGTAATAATTATCGGTTCTAAGTCCATTTATATCCCACCAAGCATCCATCAATTCCGGGTCTTTGAATTCCTTATTTCGCAGCATTCTTCCTCCAGCTTCAAGAAGGACATAAAGGGGAAATTTTCTGTTTGCAACAAGTAAACTCATATTGAGAGGCAATTTTCCCAAAACCTTTTCAAATCTATCATTGCAAAGCTTTATTACTGAATTCATTATTTTTGCTGAATCTGCTGCAGGCACAATAAGTCTGAGCGAGAGAGGTGATTTTGTAAGTTCAATAAAGGGATAATACTCTTCTAAAGCTGGATTATTAATTTTTAAATTTTGATTATTCTCGATTAAATTATCTTCAGAATTATCTTCCTCTGAAATAAATTCTATTTCTTTATTTAAAGCCTCTTTAGCTGCTTCCACACCTGATTTATTTTGAAATTTATATTTTTCAAGTGATTCAATGGTATAAAATTCTCCATTTGAAGTATGCATGGCTAAAATACTTTCAGGATTTAATCCTTCTATTTTTATTATTAAAGGAGCATATTCTAAATTCTTTAAATCTATCTTATCTTTTGAAGCATTATCTATAAAGAAATGTAGCCTTTTCCATTTGTTTGAATAGATATTGTTTTTTTTTATCGCATTAATAAACAACTCAAAAAATTCTTTTGTTTCTGTCCATATTCGGTATAGCCGAGCAGGTGAAGGATTCTGAGTGAAGAGATAGGTAGCAAGATTTTCTTTATTTAATTGATTTGTTTCTATTTTCTCTTTTATGTTTGAAAGATAATGGGAAAGGTTAGAATTATTTATCTTTACATCTTCAAAAAAAGTATTTAATAACTTTGCTGCTTTATCTTTATCTTTATCTTTATCGGAATCTTTGATACTTAATATCTTTTCTAAAACTTTATAAACACAATCTTTATTTGCTTGAACCAGATTATTTTGTATAGCTTGCCATTTTTTACTATTTTTCCAGTCCTCGAAAGTTTGGGAAAAAAGAGTTTTAACCATTGTGCCATCAAGCCATCTGTCAAGATCGAAGCTAAAAGTTAGCAAAGCAATTCTATTGTTAGTGTCGGCAACCTCATCGAGCCAGATGGTATTTTCTCTATTGTCGAACCATTTACTCAATCTGTTCCTTTTTCTGCCTTCACACACCTGACATCTTTCGTCATCTTCAGGTTTGGACCTTAATCGGCATACCGGGCAAATATCCTCTCCATTTTTTGATTCTGGCATTTCGGGATTATCAAAAAATATTTGTTTTTGCTCTTCTATAAATAGAGCAGGTGTCATCTTTGGTATATTTCTTTTTTCATCAGCAAATTGTAGTTCTTTTGAGAGAATAGTAAGAGTTCTTGAGGCTTTACTCAATGTGAAAAACGGCCATAGTTCGTCATTACTTGTATCTCTTATAATTTTTAGTCCGATTTCAATGCATTCTTTTGCAAGTTTTTTTGAGTCATTACTTAATGCAGGAAAAGTAAAATAAATCCCATTGATGTCTTCGTAGATTACATTGCCAATGGGAATCTCATTTTCAAACTCATTTTGCAATTTGTTTTTAATTTCTTCAATAATTCTACTTCTACTGATAATGTCAGCAATTTTATTACCTTTATTTATAAACCCAATGCCATCCCAGCAAAATCCAAAGATTCTCCACTGTAATTTATCAGGATTTAAAGTTTCATCTAAAGCCATTGAACACAATACGGATTTAAAAAGTGATGCAGTAGAATGAGAATGATCCCAGAGAGTAACATCATTTGCTGGAATTCTTGTTTCACCCAGAGCGTGAGAGAAAGTTGTTTTTACATTAGTTACTATAGAACTCCGAAAGCAGGTTATATCCGTACTTCTGGTAGTATAATTCTGAAACAAGACTTTTAAATTGTTTTGCAAATCGTCAAGTCTCTTTTTTAAACATTGCAGGTCAATTTTTTCTTTAGGAAAACCAAATGGTGAAGTTATAATAGTACTATCTTTTGGCTGTTTTCTTCTCACAACTCCTTTATCATCAGCTGAATCTAATCGGTCACATTTTTCTAAATATGTTAAAAGGGTTCCCGCAACATCATGGTGATAACGAATAAGATCATAAACTGATTTTTCTTCATTATTGAATTTTATTTTTACTTTTTTAAAGACATTAATAAGTTCGGGATTTAAAAGTTTATCAATTTCTCTTGCATGATGTGGCAATCCTTTTATTCTTTCTGCAGACTGTTTTTCGACAAAATTCGGATCGCATTTCCCGATATCATGAAGCAGAGCTCCAATTTCGCCAAGGAGAATATTATCTCTTTTATTCTTTATATTTTCTATTAAATTGTTCATGGTTTCAATTTCAATTCTTCTATTTTTTTGTTCAGATCTTCTAGGTTAGAAAAATCAGTTACTTCTATATCTCTGTCTTTCTTTATCCATAATTTTCCTTCCTCTAATTTTTCTTCAATTACACCAAACCCACTTGTTTTTTTTGCAGAAAAGCCATAGGTATAGAACATCAACCGTAATGCATCCGCTAAAAAATTCAAATCCTCTGCCGCCTCATCTTCTTTAAAATTGTCCCCTTTTGGATAAGGGAAATACAATAGGTAAAAATCGGCACTTTTTCCCGGTTTCATCACCTCAAGATTTATAGGTGCTTTACCTTTAGGAGGAGTCCTAGTATCTCGTTTCAATGGAGTGATCACATCTCTTTCGGCGTTATCCTTAAAAAAGGTAGGAAAGAAATAGAGTCTTCCTTTTAATTGATTCTCTTTTTCTTCCGATTCCGAGCCAAAGATCCTTTTAATAATTCTCTTCTTTTTTTCATTTTCCCCCTTTACTTTACCTGCGGCAAAACGCAAATGTCCTTTCCATGTTGAAGGCTTTACCATGGGAAGCCCTGTGAATTTATCTCTGGCGATGGGATTTTCTGTAATTTTACCATTAAGAATACGAAACTCTTCCTCGTCTTTACTTGTATAGGGCTTTTTGAGAGTAAAAGAAATTTTTAAAAGAGTGGTATTTTGAGGAAGATTTTGAATATCATTTTCTGAAGGATAAAAACAATTTATATTTTTATTTTCTGCTAATTTTTCCTTATCATTTTTCTTTTGTTTAGCTAAAGGAAGCATAAATATTTCTTCCAACCAGAGATTACATTTTTCTTGTTCATTTTTACGTTCTATTTTATTTTGATTTTCTTTTTTCCAATCTTCAAAATTTTTTATATCGGTGACGATAAGCCTTGAAAGATAATAATCATGTATAATCATAATAAGTCCTCCACTAATTTTTTACCGGATTTTTCCTCTTTCAGATCGCAAAATTCTAATTTATTTTCTTCTTTGGAAAATAACATCTGATTTATTCTTTCTTCCATATTGGTTTTGATGTTTTCTTTTAAATAATCATTAAGATCATGTCCCCAAATTCTAATTTCTACAGTTCTTTCATCAATTTTATAACCATGAGAAACAAAAATTTTAGAACCTTTACCCATTTCACCGAAAATTGTATGTCTTTTATTATAATTGCTTTCTAAAGATCTTAACGCATCTCTAATATGAAACGCGATAGGTAGGAAATGATAGTCTTCCCATAAGGTTTCCCAGTGACCCCAATTATCTTTAAATTTTTTATGTTTGGGAGAATGGGTCCCAAAAACTTTATTTTCAATTAAGTTATTGATATCTTCTTTGAATTTAATATGAAACTTATAAAAGAAGAAATGTTCTAAGTTGGGTGAGTTAATGGTATGACTTATTATTTTTCTTAACCCGGATTTATCCACCTTTTCGTCATTATTCGCTAAACTATTCTTAACAATTTCTATTACTCCATTCCCTTGTGATATACGTGCTCCTATGGCACCATAGTTCGCTATTATTTTAAAGGTAGCATTCAACAATGTTAATTCATTAGAAGTAATTTTTCTTAATGGTATAAATTTCAAAATTATTGGTTCATTAGACATAAAACCTGAAACACTTCTTTTTAAATATTTTTTTTTATGACTCATTCTTGTCCCTATTTGTATTTCTGGGATTTTATGGTTAAAGTTAACTTCCAGTCTGAACTTCCTTGCCCATCCTGTGCAGCCAAATAACTCACATGCATCACAATGTTCTTTTTCTTTACATTTTGTATTTGTTGGGTCACAAGCATATCCTCCAAGCCCTCTGATCAGTGCTTCGTACCACCATCTCAGGCTCCCTATTATTCCCGTTTCTCTCAGTGTGGGGCTTTCCCTTTGAGCATTGCCTGTCCAGATTGGGGTTAATGATCTAATTTCAACTGCATATTCTTTCATTTTGCTGTTTCATAAAATGTTAAATGACAGGTATAATACCTACATTGGGTTAAATTTCACAAGTTTTTTATTGTAACCACGATTTTTATTCGACTTCAAATGTATAATTTTATTTTTAAACTTAAAAAGAATGATTCATTTTTATGCATGCATTTGCTTATATTTCAATTCCTTCTGGTGCGATTAAAAGATTTATTGCATTTATAACTCTCGTATCATAGGTGTGTTATTTCAATTCCTTCTGGTGCGATTAAAAGTTTTAAGTCTTTTAACGCCGATTTAACAAAAATATAATTTCAATTCCTTCTGGTGCGATTAAAAGTGCCAATCTTGCATCTGGTGAATATTCTGAATCTCCATTTCAATTCCTTCTGGTGCGATTAAAAGTATAATTCAATAGGAAATAATTTTAATTATAATTCAATATTTCAATTCCTTCTGGTGCGATTAAAAGTTTGATGTAAGAGCGAGTTCTAATACAACCTCTACTTATTTCAATTCCTTCTGGTGCGATTAAAAGAAAACTGCACTAAATAAGGTTCACTTGCTGTACTGCATTTCAATTCCTTCTGGTGCGATTAAAAGTGTAATCTTGTAAAACTATACTTAATTCATCGATACATTTCAATTCCTTCTGGTGCGATTAAAAGAAAACTGCACTAAATAAGGTTCACTTGCTGTACTGCATTTCAATTCCTTCTGGTGCGATTAAAAGTGTTCATAATATCCATAATAATCCGATTTTAATCGCATTTCAATTCCTTCTGGTGCGATTAAAAGTATGGAGAAGAAAATGCAAAATTGGTAGAAAAACAATTTCAATTCCTTCTGGTGCGATTAAAAGCGTGCATCGCTGCGTGAAATAAAAGGTATTTTCACGCATTTCAATTCCTTCTGGTGCGATTAAAAGTGCTAAAAACGTATATGGAAGTATAAATAGGCTGCTATTTCAATTCCTTCTGGTGCGATTAAAAGAATGCGTCGAAAATTGCACTTTTAATAAAAAAAATCATTTCAATTCCTTCTGGTGCGATTAAAAGCCGTATTACAGGAAGTTATTCAGCAAATTAAGCAGAATTTCAATTCCTTCTGGTGCGATTAAAAGTATCAATTCTTTTACGTCTATCCAAAAATAATCTGTATTTCAATTCCTTCTGGTGCGATTAAAAGATTTAATTGAAGACAAGGCGGTTCAAATATACATTAATTTCAATTCCTTCTGGTGCGATTAAAAGTTGACCGAAAAATCATAGTTGGCTTTGCCGAAAATATATTTCAATTCCTTCTGGTGCGATTAAAAGAAACAAGAACAAAAAGCTTTAATGGATTTCGACATAAATTTCAATTCCTTCTGGTGCGATTAAAAGTTTCTGCAATTCAGGAACAACAAGCTGCTTCAAAATTTCAATTCCTTCTGGTGCGATTAAAAGTTGCGAACAGGGCAAACCGGCGTTCCAACTAAATGAGAATTTCAATTCCTTCTGGTGCGATTAAAAGGCTGACTGCGATTACATAGCAATTGAAAATCCGGTATTTCAATTCCTTCTGGTGCGATTAAAAGAATCCTTGTTGTATTATGCCAATTCGCTTTCGGCATTTCAATTCCTTCTGGTGCGATTAAAAGAACTATATTTACAGGCGAATGCAAGATTGCATCGGCATTTCAATTCCTTCTGGTGCGATTAAAAGTTAATAAATATTTTCTTGGAATAACTTCCGTTATTGCATTTCAATTCCTTCTGGTGCGATTAAAAGCGTTGCTTTGCAATGCCTAAAACAAGTGAAAGTCGTCCGTTATTGCATTTCAATTCCTTCTGGTGCGATTAAAAGATGGTGGAAGAACCAGAAACCTGCAAAAACATGATAATTTCAATTCCTTCTGGTGCGATTAAAAGCTTTTCAATAGTCTCATAAAATTCATCTAATTCTTTTATTTCAATTCCTTCTGGTGCGATTAAAAGACTATTGAGAAAAAAAGAATTTTTACCCCATTTATATTTCAATTCCTTCTGGTGCGATTAAAAGTTTGAATATAAACCAGACGGAAGCACCGGTGCAAAATTTCAATTCCTTCTGGTGCGATTAAAAGCTGGATTAGATATTATAAAATCATTACAGAGATTTTAATTTCAATTCCTTTTGGTGCGATTAAAAGTCGTTTTTTCATTCATTTTATCCATAAAAGGAATAACGCATTTCAATTCCTTTTGGTGCGATTAAAAGTTTTGGTTAAGTCTTGCAAGTTCGCTTTCTGATAGATTTCAATTCCTTTTGGTGCGATTAAAAGCAATAATAGCTGCAATAGCTGCTGCTATTATGCTCAATTTCAATTCCTTTTGGTGCGATTAAAAGCGAGAAAAGCAAATTTATGATTTGATTCAAATGTAATTTCAATTCCTTTTGGTGCGATTAAAAGATTTAAAACTGCCACCAACAGATAATAATTGTAAGATATTATTTCAATTCCTTTTGGTGCGATTAAAAGCGCCTGAACGATCTTTTGATGCTTCTAAATTGTTTCAATTTCAATTCCTTTTGGTGCGATTAAAAGTAGATATTGCTGATAAAAGCTGTTGCACGAAAATCTCATTTCAATTCCTTTTGGTGCGATTAAAAGATAAGAACATATAAATAAATTCTATTGCTTTGCTATCATTTCAATTCCTTTTGGTGCGATTAAAAGACACGCAATTCAGACAGAATTCAAAAGAAATGGGAAATTTCAATTCCTTCTGGTGCGATTAAAAGTTCAACTCCTGATTACATTGACAAGTCAATTGTTGGTTTCAATTCCTTCTGGTGCGATTAAAAGAAATTCACCCCACCCAAAAGCCCGTCCAGCTTTACGAAGTTTCAATTCCTTCTGGTGCGATTAAAAGTTATTAAATTCTTTTACATATTTGTCTGAATTACAAGTTTCAATTCCTTCTGGTGCGATTAAAAGTAAAAAAATTATTCGTATAGCTTGCGAGGAGTTGTTGTTTCAATTCCTTCTGGTGCGATTAAAAGCATAATCGATAAAATAACTTTATACAACGCTGATTGTAGTTTCAATTCCTTCTGGTGCGATTAAAAGTTATAAAATGAATTAATTGTTAACTTTTCTTCATCGTTTCAATTCCTTCTGGTGCGATTAAAAGTTTTAAACTTCAAGAAAAATATAATATAGGTACTGCGAAGTTTCAATTCCTTCTGGTGCGATTAAAAGTATCGTATTTTTCAAGAACGAAATCACGAATTTTATGTTTCAATTCCTTCTGGTGCGATTAAAAGAACAGCTTTAACAAGTTGTTGAAATTCTGATGTGTCGTTTCAATTCCTTCTGGTGCGATTAAAAGAGGAGCTGTTTGGTGATTATTTCTCACCAAGCTGCGTTTCAATTCCTTCTGGTGCGATTAAAAGTCAGGAATTGAGAAATGAAATAAAAAGGCTCAATAGTTTCAATTCCTTCTGGTGCGATTAAAAGAAGAAGTTAAACAAATTAATTATCCTCAACTTCAAGTTTCAATTCCTTCTGGTGCGATTAAAAGTATTATATAAGCTCTCATAATGTTAAATTTTTAAGTTTCAATTCCTTCTGGTGCGATTAAAAGTTGGTGGTCTTCTGGTTTTTTTCTTTTTTCCGCAGTTTCAATTCCTTCTGGTGCGATTAAAAGCATGATCTCACCAGCAGGCGTGCTTCGTGAAATTCTGACGTTTCAATTCCTTCTGGTGCGATTAAAAGATTTTTGACAATTTCTAATTTAATACTCTTGTCAATGTTTCAATTCCTTCTGGTGCGATTAAAAGAGAAGTTAAACAAATTAATTATCCTCAACTTCAAGTTTCAATTCCTTCTGGTGCGATTAAAAGATATCAGAGAAAATTTGCAATGTATGCTAGACGTGGCATGTTTCAATTCCTTCTGGTGCGATTAAAAGCCAATGCCGTTAAATTTTCTTTAACTTTTTCGCTGTTTCAATTCCTTCTGGTGCGATTAAAAGTAAAAGGCTTTGGATTTTGACGGGGGTTATAAATGTTTCAATTCCTTCTGGTGCGATTAAAAGATTCGCAACTTTTTTAAGTTTGTTAATAATAGGTAGTTTCAATTCCTTCTGGTGCGATTAAAAGATTCGCAACTTTTTTAAGTTTGTTAATAATAGGTAGTTTCAATTCCTTCTGGTGCGATTAAAAGCTGAAATTCTTGAACAGTCCCGACACTCCGATGCTGTGTTTCAATTCCTTCTGGTGCGATTAAAAGTTTTTGCTGTGTTAAAACTTTTAACAATACCATGATTGTTTCAATTCCTTCTGGTGCGATTAAAAGTTTAATTGTTGCTCCGAAGCGTGTTGCCGAGCATGTGGTTTCAATTCCTTCTGGTGCGATTAAAAGAGTTATGAAACAATTTAAGGATAAGGAATTTGATCGTTTCAATTCCTTCTGGTGCGATTAAAAGTGACAATATTTGAAAAATTATGTTACATCGCAGATGTTTCAATTCCTTCTGGTGCGATTAAAAGAAAACGTGCTTTCTACAATGCTTTTATCGATATAGTCGTTTCAATTCCTTCTGGTGCGATTAAAAGATGGTGGTTCGTTTTCTTCTTCCTCAAACTCGAAGTTTCAATTCCTTCTGGTGCGATTAAAAGCAAAATTGTATATTCTTTAAAATCAGATAGATACATGTTTCAATTCCTTCTGGTGCGATTAAAAGGATTATAAGTTTGATGATAAATCAAAGCACGAAAAAGTTTCAATTCCTTCTGGTGCGATTAAAAGTTTGTTCACCAAACGATAAAAATTTTCTTTCAAAAGTTTCAATTCCTTCTGGTGCGATTAAAAGATTTTCCTGAATGGTATTCTGAATTTGATTTTATCGAGTTTCAATTCCTTCTGGTGCGATTAAAAGCTCAAAAAGCACGAGGCGTGAAATGTAAGGATTTGGTTTCAATTCCTTCTGGTGCGATTAAAAGGATTATAAGTTTGATGATAAATCAAAGCACGAAAAAGTTTCAATTCCTTCTGGTGCGATTAAAAGCTGGTGTTACATCAAACTTTTTCTCAAAATGATAGTTTCAATTCCTTCTGGTGCGATTAAAAGAGTGTTAAACGGAGCGACAACAGTAATAAAAAGGCTGTTTCAATTCCTTCTGGTGCGATTAAAAGGGACTTCGGAGACACACGAGACCCGAATTGTTTAGTGTTTCAATTCCTTCTGGTGCGATTAAAAGTGTCTTTTCTTTCCATTTGTCGAATTGTCCGTTGTCGTTTCAATTCCTTCTGGTGCGATTAAAAGTTTTGCAGAATGTTAACAATTCTTGTATTCCCTCCTGGTTTCAATTCCTTCTGGTGCGATTAAAAGCATAATGAGGGGCATTAATATAAATTTTTGCGTTGTTTCAATTCCTTCTGGTGCGATTAAAAGCACCTGAACCAACTGCCCCAGCCAGTAGCACGCCGTTTCAATTCCTTCTGGTGCGATTAAAAGTTCATTGCGCGGTTATTTGTTGTACTTCTTTTGCTGTGTTTCAATTCCTTCTGGTGCGATTAAAAGGCCTTCTACATACCCGTTAACTCCCTCGTCGTCTATGTTTCAATTCCTTCTGGTGCGATTAAAAGCGCCAGTTTCGGCGTGGATAGTTCGGATTTGATATGCGTTTCAATTCCTTCTGGTGCGATTAAAAGTTCTTTTATACATTCAAACAAATAACAAGCTATCTCGTTTCAATTCCTTCTGGTGCGATTAAAAGATTCCTTTGAAGTCTTCAAAATTTGAAATAACAAAATGTATGTTTCAATTCCTTCTGGTGCGATTAAAAGTCGTGGAATGTTAAAAGAAAAAAAGATATGGGTTTAGTTTCAATTCCTTCTGGTGCGATTAAAAGAAAACGTGCTTTCGACAATGCTTTTATCGATATAGTCGTTTCAATTCCTTCTGGTGCGATTAAAAGTAAGCAGCATTGGACTGTTTTCAATGATGACATATTTGTTTCAATTCCTTCTGGTGCGATTAAAAGCCTCTTGCAACCACACATGCTCGGCAACACGCTTGTTTCAATTCCTTCTGGTGCGATTAAAAGAAATTTTAAAAAGTTCAAATTCATACCTTGTTACAATGTTTCAATTCCTTCTGGTGCGATTAAAAGCAACAATTGCTGATAAAATAATCGTAATAATCGCAACGTTTCAATTCCTTCTGGTGCGATTAAAAGACACCTGACAACGATAATCAGGAAACAATTATAAGTTTCAATTCCTTCTGGTGCGATTAAAAGTGAATATAAAACTCTTTTGCTTTACAAAATTTGGTTAAGTTTCAATTCCTTCTGGTGCGATTAAAAGTTGAAACAGAAGACGTAAATTCATTAATCGACAGGTGTTTCAATTCCTTCTGGTGCGATTAAAAGTTACCTTGTAAATCAAGTTGATATACTTTCTTTGGTGTTTCAATTCCTTCTGGTGCGATTAAAAGATCTGTGCCTGCAATCCAAGCCCGTAAATCTTCCAAGTTTCAATTCCTTCTGGTGCGATTAAAAGCTTACAAACAGCACACCGAAAAGATTTATCGCTTTGTATCGTTTCAATTCCTTCTGGTGCGATTAAAAGTAATTTCTTTGCCGCCGTCATGCGGACTTGTTTTGTTTCAATTCCTTCTGGTGCGATTAAAAGAGGACGAATTGACCGAATACGACATCATGGTAGCAAGTTTCAATTCCTTCTGGTGCGATTAAAAGACACAAAAACGAAAGCCTTTGGAAGATTTACGGGCTGTTTCAATTCCTTCTGGTGCGATTAAAAGTCACTGTCAGTTGAGAAGAATTCAACCCACGATCCATTGTTTCAATTCCTTCTGGTGCGATTAAAAGCAATTATCAATAAATCTTCATATGATTTCGATATTGTTTCAATTCCTTCTGGTGCGATTAAAAGCTGCACAACGTAAACGACAGAATTTTGCGTCCCGATAAAGTTTCAATTCCTTCTGGTGCGATTAAAAGTGAATAGCTTCATGATTGAGTGTTATATCGTCAATCTGTTTCAATTCCTTCTGGTGCGATTAAAAGCTGTCAGTTGAGAAGAATTCAACCCACGATCCATTGTTTCAATTCCTTCTGGTGCGATTAAAAGCGTTACTCGATTATAATCCTTCGTTTTCAGACGATCATGTTTCAATTCCTTCTGGTGCGATTAAAAGTGACAATATTTGAAAAATTATGTTACATCGCAGATGTTTCAATTCCTTCTGGTGCGATTAAAAGGACAATATTTGAAAAATTATGTTATATCGCAGATGTTTCAATTCCTTCTGGTGCGATTAAAAGCTGTTGACAAGTCTATCAAATTAGAAATTGTCAAAAATCTGTTTCAATTCCTTCTGGTGCGATTAAAAGCCCAAATTTTTAACAATCTGAAATGTGATTGTTAAGTTTCAATTCCTTCTGGTGCGATTAAAAGCTTATAAATGCAGAAAAATGCGAAGATTAAAAAAACGTTTCAATTCCTTCTGGTGCGATTAAAAGGTTTTTTCCTTCCATTTATCAAATTGTCCGTTGTCGTTTCAATTCCTTCTGGTGCGATTAAAAGCACAATTGAATTTATTGATAGGGATACTAAAGAATGTTTCAATTCCTTCTGGTGCGATTAAAAGGAACTTGAAAAAAAATGCTGTAATTATGCTCGCAAACGTTTCAATTCCTTCTGGTGCGATTAAAAGGATTTTACAAATGAAAAAGTTTTTACAAAGATTAGACTAGTTTCAATTCCTTCTGGTGCGATTAAAAGATTTTTCTTAAAATATCTGAACGTTTCCAGCAGCTGTTTCAATTCCTTCTGGTGCGATTAAAAGTCATTTTCATCCCATTTTTTTAAGAAATTTTTATCATTGTTTCAATTCCTTCTGGTGCGATTAAAAGTTTTTTATAATTTTTTTTTATAAAATTATCTTTTTGGGTTTCAATTCCTTCTGGTGCGATTAAAAGTTCGACTTCAATTTCAGCCTTCCGAAATGCTTCTGCGTTTCAATTCCTTCTGGTGCGATTAAAAGTAAAATTTGTTTATCAAACGCAAAAGGTTTGGCGTCGTTTCAATTCCTTCTGGTGCGATTAAAAGTTCGACTTCAATTTCAGCCTTCCGAAATGCTTCTGCGTTTCAATTCCTTCTGGTGCGATTAAAAGGGTTGGGCTGCTGTCAAATTAGAAAAAAATCATAATAAGTTTCAATTCCTTCTGGTGCGATTAAAAGTTAGATACCCTAAACAATTCATGCCAATATTCTTTGTTTCAATTCCTTCTGGTGCGATTAAAAGTTGAAAAAAACGATGTAGTGCTTAAAATTTTATGGAAGTTTCAATTCCTTCTGGTGCGATTAAAAGGGATAATCATCAGGAGCATAGACAATGCTCCCTTCGTTTCAATTCCTTCTGGTGCGATTAAAAGATTAAAATGTATCATACTTCTTATAATTAACTTCAAAGTTTCAATTCCTTCTGGTGCGATTAAAAGTTTATTGATAGTGATATTTTTAGTTATACCATCGCAGTTTCAATTCCTTCTGGTGCGATTAAAAGAATATCAAACCTATTGATTCGTAACCTCTTATGCGGTTTCAATTCCTTCTGGTGCGATTAAAAGGTTGAAAAGGTTAAATTTATTGATAAAGTAAAATAGTTTCAATTCCTTCTGGTGCGATTAAAAGCTGAATTTCATAATTTCCCGCTTCACCGTGTTGCGGTGTTTCAATTCCTTCTGGTGCGATTAAAAGTTCTTCGTTACTACGCCGCCAAGCTGCCTTAGATCCGTTTCAATTCCTTCTGGTGCGATTAAAAGCGGATACGCCAAAATTTTCTGAATTACTGATTAAATGTTTCAATTCCTTCTGGTGCGATTAAAAGACTATTTTCTGGCAACAGGACATAAATAGTAATTTCGTTTCAATTCCTTCTGGTGCGATTAAAAGGAAAATTATGTTAGAAATTTCAAAGATAAATTAAAAGCTGTTTCAATTCCTTCTGGTGCGATTAAAAGAACCAATACTTATTTGATAAGAAGTTGAATCTTCGGTTTCAATTCCTTCTGGTGCGATTAAAAGGGATTGCCCAGACTGGATTGGAAACAGGAGTGCCTGGTTTCAATTCCTTCTGGTGCGATTAAAAGTGTGCAAATAGTTACAAGTAAAAAATTCCACGAAAGCGGGTTTCAATTCCTTCTGGTGCGATTAAAAGAATAGCATAATTTAAGTTATTGTTAAAAGTTATTAACATGTTTCAATTCCTTCTGGTGCGATTAAAAGAAGATATAAATACATAGCTGAACTCTGGTATAGCGGGTTTCAATTCCTTCTGGTGCGATTAAAAGGAAAAATGACGATGCTTTAACACGCCTACAAACGTCAAGTTTCAATTCCTTCTGGTGCGATTAAAAGGTGTAGAAGAAATTCTAACCCAATTTCCTTGCGTATTGTTTCAATTCCTTCTGGTGCGATTAAAAGGCTTGTACCACCAACAATCCCACCTTGTTCAAAGGCGTTTCAATTCCTTCTGGTGCGATTAAAAGTATTTGTTGCTCCTATACCTTCATAGTAAAATTGAAGTTTCAATTCCTTCTGGTGCGATTAAAAGAAAATAAAAGAAAATTTTAATTTAAAGCAATGTTTCTTGTTTCAATTCCTTCTGGTGCGATTAAAAGTCACCAAATGACAAAAATTTTATATCAAAATGGGAAAAGTTTCAATTCCTTCTGGTGCGATTAAAAGAAATGGAAACAAACGAATTAAAGCGAACGAGAGAAAGTTTCAATTCCTTCTGGTGCGATTAAAAGTAGAAGGTATGGGCAACAAAAGCCGTGTGAGGGTGAGTTTCAATTCCTTCTGGTGCGATTAAAAGAAGCGGGAAATTATGAAATTCAGAAAAATAGTCAAGTTTCAATTCCTTCTGGTGCGATTAAAAGAGTGTTATTATTTTATGCTTTCCGTGAAGAGGCAATTGTTTCAATTCCTTCTGGTGCGATTAAAAGTAAACTTCTTTAATTTCCGTTCCTGGAACTTCGTGTTTCAATTCCTTCTGGTGCGATTAAAAGATAGTTATAAAGAACGCTTACTTCTCTTTGTTCAAAGTTTCAATTCCTTCTGGTGCGATTAAAAGCGTACTTCAAAGGAGTAAATATCTCCGTAATAAGTGTTTCAATTCCTTCTGGTGCGATTAAAAGAACGAAAACCGTCTGCAAATTGGCAACCGAAATACAGTTTCAATTCCTTCTGGTGCGATTAAAAGAAGATCATATTTGTTATTAGTCGCTTGCGCTCCTCGAGTTTCAATTCCTTCTGGTGCGATTAAAAGCTATATGTATAAATCCGAGAGAGACGGTTATCTCTGTTTCAATTCCTTCTGGTGCGATTAAAAGTCATTTTCATATTCATTTTCATATTCAGTATTTGCGTTTCAATTCCTTCTGGTGCGATTAAAAGCAAAATTTAACAATATTATACATTTAGATTGTCGAGTTTCAATTCCTTCTGGTGCGATTAAAAGCTAATTTTCCTCCCAACCCATACGGCGGGTCAACAAGTTTCAATTCCTTCTGGTGCGATTAAAAGTGGTTTGAATTTACAAGAAGGTGGTAGAATAATCGTCGTTTCAATTCCTTCTGGTGCGATTAAAAGAGGCTGCAAAATTTATGAAACTTCAAACGCTTTGCAAGTTTCAATTCCTTCTGGTGCGATTAAAAGATCGAAACATCCAGTCATATTCACCTTCCGAAACACTGTTTCAATTCCTTCTGGTGCGATTAAAAGCCTTAAAGAAAAATCCAAGTCCATGTACCAGATCGGTAGTTTCAATTCCTTCTGGTGCGATTAAAAGTATTACTTTGTGTTTGTGCCTTAGTAAGTGTAGCAAAGTTTCAATTCCTTCTGGTGCGATTAAAAGTTTCGATAAGCAAAACCCGACAAAATATCCTGTATCAAGTTTCAATTCCTTCTGGTGCGATTAAAAGTAACAATCCTTTTACATTTTCAGCAACTACTACTTTGTTTCAATTCCTTCTGGTGCGATTAAAAGTCTGAATTACAACGTATATAATTATTTTGTGCAAAGTTGTTTCAATTCCTTCTGGTGCGATTAAAAGCCCGTAAGCGTTCAGGAGGATAGTGATGTTGACGTTGTTTCAATTCCTTCTGGTGCGATTAAAAGGGCTGCAAAATTTATGAAACTTCAAACGCTTTGCAAGTTTCAATTCCTTCTGGTGCGATTAAAAGTATACCAACAAGATATGTTTACGGTTAATCCTAAATGTTTCAATTCCTTCTGGTGCGATTAAAAGTTAATTGTCGCACCAAAACGGGTGACTGAAAATGTAGTTTCAATTCCTTCTGGTGCGATTAAAAGTGTTTTGCTACTACGGCTACTTCCTTGTGCCGAAAGTTTCAATTCCTTCTGGTGCGATTAAAAGCACCCTCGTCGCTTTCTTTTGTAATGTGATAGATCGTTTCAATTCCTTCTGGTGCGATTAAAAGACAACATAAACAACAGGATTTTGCGTCCCGATAAAGTTTCAATTCCTTCTGGTGCGATTAAAAGAAGAGGAATTGGAAGAACTTAAAGCTGAAATTAAACGGTTTCAATTCCTTCTGGTGCGATTAAAAGGCTGTCAGTAGAAAAGAATTCGACCCATGATCCGTTGTTTCAATTCCTTCTGGTGCGATTAAAAGTCACGCACTGTTGCTTTTTGTACATGTCCGCACATGTTTCAATTCCTTCTGGTGCGATTAAAAGAAGCCCTGTAATTATTTTTTGAGCATAAACTTTTACATGTTTCAATTCCTTCTGGTGCGATTAAAAGTCGGCGGAAGAAACGTTTCAACGTGAATGTGGTAACCTTGTTTCAATTCCTTCTGGTGCGATTAAAAGTTCTTGACGTTTATTAATAATTTTAATAAAATGTCGTTTCAATTCCTTCTGGTGCGATTAAAAGACCCAAGCCATTTCTGCGTGACTAAAATTTTTGTTGGTTTCAATTCCTTCTGGTGCGATTAAAAGAAACCCAAGCCATTTCTGCGTGACTAAAATTTTTGTTGGTTTCAATTCCTTCTGGTGCGATTAAAAGTAATTTTTAATGTTTATCTTTCACACAACTTTTTTGTTTCAATTCCTTCTGGTGCGATTAAAAGCGTTTACAAAAACAAAGTCGCTGCACTTCCTACGTGTTTCAATTCCTTCTGGTGCGATTAAAAGTTTGTTCACCAAACGATAAAAATTTTCTTTCAAAAGTTTCAATTCCTTCTGGTGCGATTAAAAGGATTTACCTATTGCAACTCAAGCAAATGCAGTTTTGTGTTTCAATTCCTTCTGGTGCGATTAAAAGTGTTAAAAAATATATTTTTACTCTCGATTCAAAGGATGTTTCAATTCCTTCTGGTGCGATTAAAAGTGTAATTTTCTTTTTCAGATTCAAGAACTTTTTCAGTTTCAATTCCTTCTGGTGCGATTAAAAGATCGTGACCTTTTCTCATTGCTCTTGTTTGAAAAACGTTTCAATTCCTTCTGGTGCGATTAAAAGTTTGCCATTGCAAGCCACTTCCAGCCATTTTATCAGTTTCAATTCCTTCTGGTGCGATTAAAAGTGTATTGCAGTAAAACCTCCATCTTTTGTTCCACGGTTTCAATTCCTTCTGGTGCGATTAAAAGTTTGTCAAGCTGTCTTTGAATTTCTCAACTTGTTCGTTTCAATTCCTTCTGGTGCGATTAAAAGTCCGATTATGATAAGATTGATGCGATTGAAACTTTGTTTCAATTCCTTCTGGTGCGATTAAAAGGTTGTTGAGATTCCTTATGACTGTGTCGCTTTGAGGTTTCAATTCCTTCTGGTGCGATTAAAAGTCGATTTAAATTTGCGGAAATTAATATGTACGACACCGTTTCAATTCCTTCTGGTGCGATTAAAAGTAAACAAAATAAAAATTGTGTGCTGGCAGTTGGAAGTTTCAATTCCTTCTGGTGCGATTAAAAGCCGACCACGAATTTGCTAACTATAAGATTGTCAAGTTTCAATTCCTTCTGGTGCGATTAAAAGTCAGTTGCCTATAGCTTATGCCGAATTATTTAAAAAGTTTCAATTCCTTCTGGTGCGATTAAAAGAAAACTCCCTCTTGT
The DNA here is from genome assembly GCA_018056165.1 of Paludibacteraceae bacterium. GTDB lineage: Bacteria > Bacteroidota > Bacteroidia > Bacteroidales > Paludibacteraceae > MVYY01. Next base: position 65,274 of record JAGPGD010000002.1, read on the forward strand.
ATATTCATTGCTTTGAATATGTTTCAATTCCTTCTGGTGCGATTAAAAGTTTAAAATTATAATTGTTATTTTCTGTAAAATAATGTTTCAATTCCTTCTGGTGCGATTAAAAGAAGACTTAAAAGAGCGTATTGATATTATCGAAGAAACGTTTCAATTCCTTCTGGTGCGATTAAAAGCAGATTTGAATTTGAAAGACCAAGTTATTGAACCAAGTTTCAATTCCTTCTGGTGCGATTAAAAGCAGAGCAATAGCGTTTATATACATGTTCCTGTCAAGTTTCAATTCCTTCTGGTGCGATTAAAAGAATATGCTTTATGGAGATATTGTTCATGTAGATGCTGAGTTTCAATTCCTTCTGGTGCGATTAAAAGTGGCAAGCTGCAAATAATTAGCTCCGTTGTAAATCGGTTTCAATTCCTTCTGGTGCGATTAAAAGCCCAGCTCTTACAATGAGTTATACACAAAGTTATGGTTTCAATTCCTTCTGGTGCGATTAAAAGCGTGCCGAAAGAAATTATTTCAACAAAAAAAATAGTGGTTTCAATTCCTTCTGGTGCGATTAAAAGTTCCTGTATTTTGTCGGTAGGTGTCCGGCTATATGTTTCAATTCCTTCTGGTGCGATTAAAAGTAATTGTCAAAAATTTGTTTATTTCCATCGTTCAGGTTTCAATTCCTTCTGGTGCGATTAAAAGTATCTGCATTTTTTTTCTTTGTCGTACCAGCCCCGTTTCAATTCCTTCTGGTGCGATTAAAAGCCGTGCTCTGTATCAAAAATTTTATCTAAAAATCAAATTGTTAGCAAAACAATGAGCATCCTTTATGGAATGTAAAAATTGTCGATAGGCAAAAATATAAAAATCCTTGATTTTCGACAACTTGTTTTTATCTTGATTTTCAATAGATCAAAAAAAAATCATATTCGAATTCAACAACATAAAAAGAAAAAACTCATCTTTCGACAATTGATTACAAAAAAATATCAGTGCTACTTCTTTCTTTTCCAATGATTTGTTTGTCAAGAAATTTTTCTGTCCTGCTGGAAAAAATAATCAATGAATCTTCTTCCAATTTCATGATTCTTTCTGCAAATATAATTAATTCTTTCAATTTGACTTCTGAAATTTCTCCTTCAAAAACCGAATTTTGTATCCAGTTCAAATATCTCCGACAAAGTTTGAGCATTTTTGCTACTCGTTTTTCATTGACGTCATATACCAAAATTACGTACATTTACCAATACATTTTAAACGGTTTGTATTCTTCCATCCCCAGCAAATGTTTGCTCAGTTTATAACACTCCAACTTGATGAGATGTCGATAACTCACTTTCCGTTTGAGCGATCGGTGCTGAATGGTTTCGTTGAGCCGTTCTTCGAATGCTTGAACAAAAATCTTTTTTCCCGATGGATTAAGCAAACATTTGTTGAGTTTACTTTCAAAATGTTTTTCCTGAAGCTCCCTTTTGTTCAACAATTTGAAAATTACTCTGTCCACCAGTATGGGCTTAAAAATTTCCGAAATATCCAATGATAAGGAATAACGACGTTCTCCTGGAGTATGCAAATAGCTGATAGTTGGATTCAATTGTGTTTGATGAATAGCACGCAAACATTGGGAATAACACATCATATTGCCAAACGAAATCAAGGCATTCACTTCGTTTCTCGGTGGCTGCTTACTTCTTCCTCCCATGCTGAAATCGTTGATGATTTCATCAAAACCATCATAATAAGTTTGTCGGATATTGCCTTCCAATCCCATAACTTCGTCCACCGCATTTGCATTGGGCAAGGCAAGAATGTATTGTTCTATTTTTTCGATAACGCCATCCAAATCTTTTCCTCGCGTATTGTAATATTTCAGATTTTTCATCATATTGAAAGCCGCACCTTCCACAAACTTGCGGGCAAGTTCCAACCGTTTTTTCTTATTTTGATAAGCTGATGTTTGTGCCAGAATCATTTTTCCAGACAACAAACTGTCGCGGGGCATGAATGAGCCCGTATAATTTTCATAATAATCAAAAAAATGTACAGCTATATCGTGTTGTCCCAAAAAGTTATACAAAGCACTATTGGCAGTCAAAGCACCGAACACGTAAAATTCTGAAATATCTTCCACCGGCAAATAACGTGGTTGACCTTCGTGATCAATGCCATTTTCATCTTCTTCAATGGGCGTAAACTTAATGGTATTGTCCTTTCGCTGCAAGGTGCCAGGATTGAAAAGGTAATAGGTCTTTTTCATAAAATATAAGTGATGATTTTATGGGTGATGGGTGATGGATTTATGGGTGATGAGTGATAATTTGATCATTGATGGATGATTGGTGATTTACAGTGTTTTTGATAGTTTCTTCTTGTAAGAGGACATGACTTTCAGAATTTCTTCGGTTTCATTTTTAAATTCATTAACTTTAGCAATAGGAAGAATTTCGAGTTCTTCAATTAATTCAAGCCAAAAAGCGGTTTCATCAGCTTCTTCCACGACTATGCACATTTTGGCATATCTTTCCCGTTCGGATCGAGCTCTGCAAACTGCTCTGTAATTGGCTGCAACAGAAGTTGCAGAACGAATAATTTGTTTTCTGATAACCGAAACTTCATCCGAAAATTTCACTTTAGCCATTTCTCTCACAATTTCCAATGCCAACTTTTTTGTTCGTTCCCTGAAAATGTCATTGTATTCCCTCATATCACCTATCACTTTATCACCTATCACTTTCCTCTTCCACATAACAAAAATCGTAATAACTGCAATTCTTGCAAATTTTCGAATGAATTACTGGAGGGCAATCATCGGATTGAATAATTTCAGTAATCTCCTTCTCCATCCCGGCAATTTTCTGTCGGTCGGCATCCGTCAGCTCCACTTTAGTAGTTTGGCGTAGCGTAGGATATTCCAACAATCCGCTAACATCTTTCATTCCGTTGCGTTCCAGCACGTAAATGTAATATTTCACTTGCCAGATATGCGCCTCTTCCACTTTGTCCGAACGTTTGATCTCGTGAATCACTTTATTTCGAGCATCATAATAATCGATTTTTATACCATCGATTTCCACTTCTTCATATCGCTCCGAACGTTGCGGATAACTCGTTTCGTGAATTAGCTTGCCATCATAGACTAGATCTGAAGTTTGCTCCATGTTGATGCCATTGGCAAACAGCCAAAGTTTTCGTTTGCAAACCTGATAGTAGTTGAAATGAGTGCCGGTCATAATCAGGGATGAGTAAATCGTTGTGTTGATTATTTTTTCTTCAAAATATTTTTATACATCCGATTAAAATCTGCAGCTTCTTCGGCAAAATTATATTCTTGGGGGTTCCATTCTTCATCCGATTCTAAGCCCAGCCATTCAAGCATTTCCTCTCGCTCAGGATTCGATTTGTCGGCTATAGCCTCTTTCAATTCTTCATATCCCCAAGGTCCGCCACAATCTTCAGGTGGACAGGCCCCTTTGCCATTCAACAAAGTTGCCGATGGAGAGTTGTCGGTTTCGTCGATTTTTTCCAATGTGATCTTGTGAACCCAATTGTCCCCAAAATCATAGATATACATAAAAGTTTGCCCTTCTGTATTGAAAATATCCGAAATTTTGGTTTTCTTAGCATTCATCTTTCCAGTTGAATTTCTCGAAAGAAAAGAAGAGAAATCATTTGCATTTCTATCCGGGTTAGCCTCTATCATGGGACTTGATCCATAACCCGAAGGCGAAAAAGCATACATATGCTCATTCTCCCATCCAAATGCATCTTGAATGATATTATGAAACTGGTCGAAAGTAATTTCCGACGGCACAAGTACTCGTCGCCATACTGGCGGTTTAGTAACGTCTTGTAATTGAATTTTAAATTGAAAAGTCATAAGATTGATTTTTTTAGTTGTTTATAAAATTTATTGATTTACGTCAGGTCTCTAAAGTAATTTGAATTTTTACTCATGTTTTGTTTTTGAAATGGGTGCCGGTAATATATAAAATAGAAAATACTTTTTACAAATAAATTGATAAATCATTTATTCCTATTAATCCATTAGTTTCATTATAATCTAACGGAACTATATATATATCATAAAGCCAGTTTTTTAATTTGTAAAAGTTTTCTTTGGTATTCTCTTCAATAGAGTCATTTATTTTTATTCTATTTATAAGTTGATTTGATTCATATAAGGATTCTTTAATTTTATTACGTTGAACACTTACAACATATTTAGATAATAATTCATCCTTAAAATGTGTATAAGCATATTTTTGCTTAAAATTAAAAGTATTTAATTCCTGGATAAAATTATCTGTTTCTTTCTCTGCAACAACGGATACATCATTAATTTCGCGGAAAATCTTTTGTGCTTCACTTTTACGATCAGACATAAAGCCCGCATCAAGTATCTCCAACATATTATAAAAATCCTTCAAATATTCGCCATTTACTGGTAAACTCTTGTAAAGAGCATCAATTAAATAGGCCTTATTTGATTCACTTAATTTGAATGATTCAGTTGTTAGCGATTCCAATTTAAGTTTGTTAAGTTTGACCTTTTGATCTCCGTTCCATTTCTTTATTTCTTCAGTAGCGATTCCCCCCTTATAGATTAAATTAACATCTTCCAGAAATTTTAAACTGGTACGTAAGAGTTCATCGTTATAAACATGTCCCTGTCCTGACTCATAAACTTGTTTCCCTTTTTTATTTGTACCATTGTAAACTAAAATGAAAACATTTTCTGGAATATCTTCCTCTCTTTCAAACTGATCAAAAAGTGTCAATTCTTTTTGAAAAGTTTTCTTCCTATTTATCTTATATCTTCTTCCTATGATTTCATTCAAATCTTGATTTTTGGGATGTGCTTCTCTTAGAACGCGTCCCATTCGTTGAATTAATGCATCCCATGGAGCCAGTTCAGTAAACAGAAAATCAGCATCCAAATCAAGTGAAGCTTCTACAACTTGTGTAGCAACTAAAATTTTAGGACGCTTATCTGCTCTTGATTTATCGTTATTTCCAATAAATTCTGATAGCATATCTTCTTTTTCTTTTCGATGTTTTTGAGTAAAACGGGAATGAAATAATTTGACATCTACCCCTTTAGCGACTTTACACAAATCGTCAAAAATTGCTTGGGCTTGTTTGACGGTATTCATGACAACCAAAACACGACTGCCATTATTTTCTTCCGATTTTTGAATTATTTCTGTGATCAGTTCATTCGAATAAGAAAGCTGCTCGTCTTTGTAATTCTGCACTTTAAGCTGCACTTTATGTTTTGTAAAATTAGCTACATCACTTTCAAAAAGATTCAATTCTTGATAATTCTTACTTTCATCCCCATTTTTAAACCGTCTATCAATTTCATTCCTGATAAAATCGGGTAAAGTAGCAGTCATCAATAAGAATTTTCCACCCATTTGATCAACATGTTCAATAAACTTCACTATTATTGCTGCGGCTTTCGGATCATAAGCCTGAATTTCATCAATAATTAGTCGCGAATAGGAAAATTTGGCAAAAATTTTCTCATACGATGGCGGACGCAAAGCATAAGGGAAAAATTGATCACCTGTGGAAATAATTGCAGGATAAGACAACTGACGAGAGAAATCATAAATTTTCATTGATTCAGTTTCACCACCTTCACCCAAAATATATACATCAGCATCAGAATGCAAGATTCCCGTTTTATTATCCCCAAAAATTCTTTTAGTTCTGTTATATATTTGATTTACTGCAGTACGTAATGGCAACGTATAAAAAAACTTTTCACCATTTGACCATAAATAAGAAAATTCTGTTTTACCAATGCCGGTAGGTGCAAGAAGAATAGTATTATGGTCTTTATATTTATCAACCTCTTGAAATTGCCAAATTTTCGAGCTATCGAAATATTCAATTTTCCCTTTTAATTCTTTGTCTATTTTCCTTTTAATTTCGTCAAAAAGCAATCCATTTATTTCCACCATTTCACTGTTAATCATTTCGCTGCCCTCAGTTTCCAAAAAAGAAGCAAAATGATCACAGATCATGGTAAATCCACTAATCAAAATCCAATCTTTCAATTCTGATGACTCCATCTCTATTCTTTTCGGCATTCTATAAAGCAAATATGGAGGAATCACATAATCGGCAAAACGTATCCCGTTTGTTAATCCAGCCAGCCATTTTGTATTAATAGAAATCTTTATATCCTCATTTCCTATTTTGGAATAAACAGCTTTTAGATTTTCTTCGATCTGTTTCCATTTATTTTGGTCGTCGACAAGTTTGAGCAAACGTTCAAAAACATCCGTAAAGCCTTCTACAATATCGTAAAAATTATCTCTCCAATGGTGATAAGCTATGGCTGATATGATATATTTCGAATAATTTTCTATTTTTTCCTCATCATTACCAAAAATGGTTTCCAAACGCTTTTTCAATGATGTATGATCAACAAGTAATGCAGAAAGAATAGAGTGAGGAATGTTGGTGTAAACATCAAAAGGTTGATAAGATTCATTTTTAATTATTTTTAGCTGGTAATAAGGAAGAACTTTCCCAGCATCATGGTAGGTAATGACTATCTTTATCAGTTCCCATAAATCGGGTTTTACTTTCAGTGACAAATTATTAAACAGGCTATTATGAACCGCCAAAACATCTTTAATATGTTCGGAAAGCGAAATTTCTCTCTCATTCACTTTGCTTTTGCTCCATATTTTTATTTCCATTTCGTTTATTTGCTAATATGTTTAGAACTTACATGAATTAAACTCGAAATAAAAATCTACTGTTTCAGTATTTTTATAGTCCCGTTAGGGACTTAATACTGGTAGAAAATTATCAATCATTCTGTTTATGAGTGCCGTCAGGTACGAAACTATTTTCATCAATTTGCTTAAACACAAATCGTTCATCATAATCTATATCAAAATCTCTCAATAATTTTAGATATTCTTCTCGAAATGTAGCATGTTTATGATGCTCTTGCTGATTTTGAATGTATTTTATCACCGACGGTAATTCTGATTTGCTATATGAAAAAGCTCCAAATCCTTCCTGCCACGAAAATTTTCCTCGAACAAGACCTTTTTGATTGATCCATTTCGATGAGCCCCCTTTTATATCTTGTAACAAATCAGACACAGATTGGGCTGGTCTCAAACCGATAAGCAAATGAATATGATCAGGCATTCCATTTATTGCAAGCAGTTTATGTTTATTATTTGTAACAATGCCTGCAATATATTTATATAATTCGTCTTTCCAAATTTCTGATATGATAGATTCTCTATTTTGCACCGAAAAAACGGCATGAATATGTATTTGTGTATAGGTATTTGCCATTGTCTTTGAAGGAATGTTTATTTTCGCATGCGAAAATTGTTTAATGCAATGTTGTTCATAATCTGTGTTTTATTTCGTCCCATACGGGACTTATTATAAATGTCATATTTTATTTCTACCGATATTTTGTCCCAAACGGGACAAAAAATTATAGATTGCTGTGATATTTAAAAAGTATGTTTCTAATCAAATCTATTCCTATAGAGGACATATCATTTTCATATCCATTTCTTTCTAATAATGTTCATCAATCATCGAAATAAAAGAAACATGGATCATTTTTCACTCAGATTTTCTCAGATCAGCAAGGAAGACGGGAACAGCGGTCTGAACATCGTATAAATACTTCATTCCTTTTACAGCGCCATCATTTAACTTAGAACGCATGTATGTGAAAGTGCGTTCTGCATTATGATTATAAGTTTGTTCATATCCATTTATCGTGGCAAATACAGGTAGATTATAAAAAAGGCCTTCGGTTCTGTTAAAATCAAATTCAATGTTATCCGTCAAATGCATATACTGCGGTATCCAAAAAAAGTGATTATAATTTTTGTCTCTTTCGCATTTCACCAATTCTACTAACTGAATCGATTCGAAAACCAGCCAATCTTCGGCTCTGCCGATATGAATAGTATCCAGGCGATTCACCGGATCATGAAGGTAGGTGCAAAGATCTGTAAGAAAATCCTCGTCTCCTGCAATATGAATATTCAAGTGCATATTTTCGAGCACATCAATCCGCATAGGACTTTGTCCTCCTATATGGTTAATTTCTCCGTTCTTTTCACGAATTTCGGCACTGCCAAAATATTGTTCATGACTTTTTTTACCCAAATTTCTAAACCATATATATTCGGTCAGTTTTTGTTCGAATCTTCCTGAAATAGAAAGCTTGCACTCCTTTAATTTTTTATACCATTCATTATCCTGATGAGTGATTCCCAACAAATTGCACAGAAATCCGATAACCGTCGAATAAGGCGGTATTGGATAAGTATGCCTTCGTTGATAGGTAAAAGGCATCCGATAATGAGCAGTTGGCTGATATATCTTAATTAGTAGAGCTTTCATCGTTTACATTATTGGGTAAATTGACAGATTTCAAAAATTCATCCCAATCGTCTTTTTTATTAAGTTTTGAAGGAATTTGGGCTTTCAAACGAGCACAATCTTTGATATAAATATTGCCTTCCAACCAACCATTTTTGACAGCATCTTCAATTCCAATAACTTCAAAATTCCCGTCATCCGATTTTTTCACATCAATAAAAGGATGAAATATGGGAGAAGGAACTTTTACATCACTGATAATAGTAAAGATTGGCACAATGGTATTTGATTCACTACTAGTGTGTGCAATTAATCCATTTTGAATTGTTTCAAGTATGTTTCGTATTCTTCTTACCTTCTCATTTGGAGACAATAGAAAGCGAACAAGATATTTCTTATTTTGTAGTTGTTCATATTCAACAAATCCATTCTTTACCTCATATCGATTTTTCGATACAACATTTTTTATTGCGATTGATCTGATTAACTCTTCTCTTGGGGATTTTTCTTTCTTTACACCTTTCTTGGCATTTTTTTCTTCTTTTTCTCCTTCAGAAGTTTCATCTTTTTCTTCTTTTTGTTCTTCGTTTTTCAAAATAATCGAGTTATTTTCTATATCTACCCTTGACACAATCCATTTGTCTTCACCAAGTTTATCAGAATCTATGGTAAAAGTGATTTTGTAAAAAGAAGTGTGTTCTTCTTTATTAAAAGGATTAGGATTAGCTGAGGTATCTATTATTCCTTGCTCCTTTGCCCGCCTTACCATATCATGGTTTGCATACATTCCCATGTCTTGCTCATAAGGAAATAATGAAACTGCTTTTGTAATATGCAATGGAGTCTTCCTTGTTTGGCCTTGTGTTGTATTCATATATCCAAATACATCAAGTTCCTCGCAGGTTAAAATATCGTCTGCAGTAATATTAAATTGCAAGACATCTTTTGCCTTTTCAATTTTTGCTTCTTTCCATTTTTCAGCACGTACCAAAGTGTTGAATAAATAATGTCTAATAGCGCCTTTGCTCAAGTAAGTTTTTTCTTCTCCATTGACATTTAACTTTTTTACAGATAAAATATTTCCACCAATTTTTTCGTTACGATTAAGAGCTGAACCTTCAAAAATCACGGTCATTGTTATATTTGGGATATGATTATTATTATTCCCATTGTTATTTGCTTCCATTATAATAAATTTTTAAAGTTGTTTATTCTTCATTACTTGTCTTTTCTTCGATAATTCCACTTAAAAACGAAAATATTAGCACCTTAAACATTTCATCATTGGGTTGTTTAAAGGCTGAAAGTAATTTTCTATCGAAAGATGTATTTACACTCATATAGATTCTTAGAAAACTATAAAAAACATCGTCGCGCCTTCCAGAACGTGTTTGTTCCATAATTCTATATCCCATTTTTTCAAAAGCATCTTTTAAATTTTCATTTTGTTTTCGATATCGATACCCCAATGAATTTAGGTCATCAATTAAGTCGGCATAATTTTCATTAACAACCTGACGATAGAGTTTATTCATTTCTCCATCATTAGCTTGTAATAATTCCAATAAACCTTGAATTTTGAGTTTAGCTTCTTTAAGTTGATAAAGTGCAGATTTAAAATCTTCTGGAATAATCGTGTTATTTGCTACTTTTTGTTCCAGCTCTGCTACAAAATCGTGTATCAGACTTTTTTGAATTGTTTCATCCATATTATTCGGTTTTTAATTGTTCTTTAATCAGTGCATATAATTTCATGATTTTATTTGCTAAAACTCGTTGATTTTTTTTATTAGATTTGTTCTTTTGAAGGAAGAGAGTATCATCTAAAAATTTTTTATCCCCTTTGTTGTCATCTTCTTTCATGGAAATCTTTAGAATTCGATAGGCTATTTCTATCAATTCTTTATACTTTTCATCCAAAACTAAATTAAGTATTTTAAATTCTCCTATCTCACTCAATAATGAGGCAATTCTTTTGTTTGAAATTAGCCGAATGACAGAAAAAGGTAATGAATAATATTCAATGACATCATCATATTTTCCATTTTCTTTTAACTTTTTTGTCACTGCAACAATTTCAATATTCATCCCTGACCACACCCCTAAGGTTGCATCAGTTTTTGCACAATATTCAATTACACTCATTGCCAACAAAGATCTGCTATTATTATCACTTCTCCATTCAAAAGAGCTGTTGATTATTTTATTAAGTTCATACATTAATTTGAACGAAGGAGCGTTTACAAAAATCTTTGTCCAATCATTTAATGAAGTAAAAGCTAAATGTCTATTTAATAACAAGAAGCTACAAGAATCACACAATACAGTTCCTCCAAGAGACTTTTTATTGTTCCAAAATGAATTTGGCATTCCTTTATCTCCATCACTTCCACCTAATTCTCTATAATGTTCGCTAGAAAATTTATTTTTGTAGCTTTGTTCCCCTTTTTTTAAACAAAACGAACAAGTAGGATTATTATCGTTATATTCGAATAGATGATTTGTAAAATTCAAAAATGTTGAGAAAGTTGCAGGAGTTGTTTTCGAAGGCTGATACAATAAATTGGAATTTGCATTAAAGAATCCTCTATATACTACATTAAATATTGTTCCCCAAATTTCCATTATAGGATCTACTTCATTTTCATCAAAATCATTTTTCAGATTTTTTCCACTTGCAATAAACCAATTCCAAATAACTTCAGGAACTTCAAAATTATTATGAGTTCTTTTATCTTTAAACACCTTAGTTATATCACCTTTTATTGTTCCATCATTTTGAAATAGATTTTTAACATCAAAATTACTTTTTTCAAGTACTGATAAAAATCCAACGACGCCAGCATTATACAGCCAATTACCCGGGAGCAGTTCTATATATTTATCCTGATTTTCCATACTCAAAATGTTTTAATAATTTCCAACATGCCAAATCCTTGAGAACGTCGTACCCCAATACCCGTATCATAAACCAATTGTAGTACCTCAATAGGAGCTTCCAAAACAAATTCTCCCAGCCAAGAAGTCATGGTTTGATGATAATGAGTAAGTGGCAATTTTTTCATCGATTTTATTTCATAAGCAATATCTTCAATTCTGCAAGGGATATTAAAAGTCGCTGACTGATTGATTATACTTTCTTTAAAACAATAATCAAATTCAGAGTTTGTCGGATCAAGATATAAGTCGGTATTCTTTTTACTAACCAATATTGGACTCAAACTTCTAAAAAGAATTTTTTTCTCTTTTATAAAATGATTTGGCAGTAGAGAAACATATTTTAATGTAAATTCGATTGGATCGTTTTTCCCAATCACTCTTTTTGTTTGACTTTTCAATCCATTGTAAAAAGCAATCAACAACATTTCATCATTGGAGGAAAAAATAAGATTTACTTTATTTCCACAAATAACTTTGTCTGATTCAATTTTTTTAAAATCAGGAAAATATACGGAGAATGTAAATGGTTTGTTAACTTTCCTCTTGGATTCTTCTCCACCATATAATTGATTAATCAACAAAGGATCATAAGTTGTAAATATACTTTTTATTAACGAAACGAATATCCTTCGGTAATCTTTGATTAACCAGTTGGTATCTAATTCAAAATCTGCTTTGATTCTCATAGTAAAAACAAATAAATTAAAAATAGTAGATTCTCTTCTTAAAATAAAATCAACCTTTTGATATTTATATAATTAGAAATGTGTCATTTGATTGTGAAAATTTTCATATGCTATCCAAAATTTTTCTTCAACAAATAAGACTATTGAATTTAAATTTTCTTTCTCTTCCACCATCCCAAATCCCAAGCTATTTTTGCTGCCGATGCCGCAATCGTAACAGATTTTCATCAACTCGACAGGTGCTGTCAAGTGAAAATTGCAGCTGAAAGCACGAATCTTACTTTCCTGCGGCGTATCGGCTTTGATGGTTACCAGCGACGATCTGGGTTGATTGATGACTTTAAAATCAAAAGCAAAATCGGTATTGGAAAAATCGTTTCCGGTGGAAGCTTTGTATTTGTCGAGCAGATTTTGACGAATTAGTTCCTTTGCCATCGGGTGATCGGGAGCAATATATTCGTCAGTTCCGTTTTCACGTTTCAGTGTCAGACACATCGGCGAAAGCGTCCTGAACGACATTTGTTCGGTGAACTGCGGCAATGGCAACATTTCAATGCTTTGTACTCTGCAACGAATGCGGGCTTGCCGGTTTCCCAACTCAAATTGCTGCTCTCTGAAAACGCCCTGAATAAATTCCTGTGTGCTGCGTTCGGGCAAAAAAGAAAGATACCATTCGGCCGTGTCCGAAAGGATTTTCATAAAACTTCCCTCCGTGCGATATTGAGGTATTTGCAGCCTCGAAAAGGAAAACAGTTTGAATACTTTCTTATCGGCCACAAAACCATTGTCGTGCAACCATTCGGCAAATGCCTGATCAGCGCTGGCAAGTATTTTATAAATCACTGCCGACAGTTCATATTGGTAATTGAAGGGTAATCGATTGCCAAATGTGTGTTTATCGATGTTTAAAGAAATTTTAAAACGCATGCAGCCTTGTTTGAACAATAAGTTTTGCTTAAAATATCTTGACAGACAAATATAAACATTCTTTTTAATTTTTTCGTTAAAAATTACAAAAATAAAAATCGGGAAAATTATTTGATAAATGGAAGAAAAATAGTAACTTTGCAAATTCAAAAATCAATCAGCAATTAATTTTATAAAGATATGAAAAGTGGCATTCATCCTACAAATTATCGTCCTGTGGTATTTAAAGACGTGTCAAATGGCGATTATTTTATCTCCCGTTCAACGGTGAATACAAAAGAAACTATTGAAATTGACGGAGTTACTTATCCATTGGTGAAATTAGAAATTTCAAGTTCTTCACATCCTTATTATACAGGAAAAGCTAAATTAGTGGACAGTGCAGGGCGTGTGGATAAGTTTATGAGTCGATATGCCAAAACATTGGAAAAGAAAAACAAAAAATGAAAATAAGTTTTTTTCATAGGCGAGAGAAGTCTTGTAAGTTTTTTACAAGGCTTTTCTTTTTATGGCTCTTTTACCCATGTTTTTTCCTGAAGCTGAAATAAAATGGGTTGAGTTATAACATAAGGAAGGACCATTTTTTTATCTGCTTCACTTAAAAAATCAAGGCTGTTATTGGTTGCTATTAAGCGATTGCTACCTTGTTCAAAGGTCAGCGTTATAAAAGTATTTTCAAGAATTTTCTGTAAATGAGCGACTTCTATTGTTGAGTCCTGAATATTCTTTACATTTAGCCAATCTGTTGCTTTTGGATAATTAAACTGCAAGGGTATTTTATTCCATGTCGTATCGCAAAACTCGATCATGGAATGACATACAGGGGCACAAACAGTGCGTATCATTCCCACAAAAGGTTGTCCATCTGCAAAATGTAAAAGTTTCATTTCAAAAGTGCTGGAAGAAGTATTTCTGATTTTTACTTGTACATTCAATGTATCTAAAAACAACAAATAAGCTTTGCTGCCATTTCGAGTGGTAACAGTATCACTTTGACCAACTTTTGCATATTCAATCAACTCATGCCTTTGTTTCGAGTTCAAAACAGGATCTAATCGGTCTGGCATGTGAACGTAAAGATTTTCAATCTTTTGAGAATAAAGTGAGGTCTGTAAAAAGAAGATACTGATAATCAGTATTTTTTTTAGGTTATTCATTGTTTTTTTCATTTGATGATTTGTCCTTTTTAAACGTGATTTTTTGCCAGTAATATTTGAATAAATCTTCAAAACTTTCGAAATCAGCTTTGTACATAAAACCAATTCCCTGAGTATTTTTTGCTGCTCTTAATTGATAACGATCAATAGTATGATTATAAGCTTTCAAACGAAATTTCCCATTTTCAGTCAATAACCATTCAATGTCCACATCACCAATAAATTTATTTGTATTGGTACTTAAATTAATATTATCGTTTCTGTAACCGAGATTTCCATTGATAATCAATCTGTCATTAGGTTGAATCAGCACTTGAGCCTGAACGTTGCTACTTGAACTTTCTGATTGTTGATAATCGATCCCAATGGAGATGATATTGCTGTTGATCATTTGTGATAGTAAATTATTCAATTGAGCACTCACTGTAGAAGTTAAAAATGATATTGCTTCGCTGGTGCCAATGCCTATCGGTGTATTAGCTGTTCGTTGCAAGTATGGATTATAAAACTTATTAAAAATCAGCAAATAAACAATCTGGCGAGCCATCATTTCTTTGGTATTGATGGTACTTTTTATCAATTGTTTTACACTTTCATCGCTTGATGGCAAATCAATATCAAAATTGATAGTTGGCGACATAAGATTTCCTGTCATAAGCAGAATGCAATTGACAGGCACCGTTGTTCTTGGAATAGACATTAATTGCGATTCATCTAATAAATCGCGTAAAGAGGCTGTCAATGAATAAATGCCTCGTACATTTATTTGAGCATTGTACGGATTGCCTGTCCAGTTCATAGTGCTGCCTTCTACTATTTTAAATTCTTTGCGAATGACATTTTGTAAGGTTAACAAATAATTCCCTTTTTCGATGGTATAAGTGCCAAATACTTTTATATCAGAATAACTATCAAATTCAAATCTTAAATTTCCGCTACCTTTGGCTTCAATCATATCACCTGCTCGCGGATCAACGATTAAACGCATTTCCGCATCTGGAGTAACTTCAATCTGGATATTAACTTTTGTATTACTGGTACTTTCAGGTTTTATCGTCGTTTCTATCTTTTTTTCTTTCTCAATATCTGTTTCCTTTTTTACAAAATTAACAAAATTACTTTCGGAAGCAGTAGCAGTAGTTGGGATATTAATATTACATTCTGTGTGTGGTTTAGAAACCGCATTCACAAATAGATTGGTAATTTTTTCATCGCCAAAAACATGTACCATTCCATCTGCATAAATTTTTCCGTAAAAAATTGGATTATCTTCAGGATGAGTATTCATCGACAAAAGATTTTTTGCAGTTACCGTAACATTATAGGTTAAATCGCCAAACATGCCATTATGTATAAGTTTTCCATTTAAAGTTCCACGATTACCGTCTTCGTCATAGATAGTAATATTTTTAAACTCCGTAGAATATCGCCTCATGTGGATGGTATCGTTAAAAAAATAAGTTGTATTAGTAAAAAACATGGTTACCTGGGCTTTTTCCATAAATAAATCTCCATGAAACCCCATTTTTTTCGTAGGACCAAACATCCGTAGTTTTCCTGTGGTAAATCCTTTTACATTTTGAACCACGCTTCCCAGATAAGGTTTTAACATTTCAACAGATACCCGATGCAAATCATAAATAAAATCAATAGAATCTTTTCCTGGTATATAAGCACCTTCAATTGTAGCTACGGTATCTTTTTTATCCACAATAGTGGCTTCCGAATAAATTTGCTTGTTTTCTTTATCCCAATAACTTAATAAATCGGCATCACCCAATATTACATGATTCATTTGATAATCTTTTACAAACATTTTTGCCTCAAAAAAAGGCTGATACAAAGCACTATACATGGTGGCTTCTCCTGTAAAAAAACCACCTAAACTCAAGGCTTTCAGTTTAACCAAATCATTCATAATAAATGAAAAATCAACACCTTTGAGTTTAAATTTCAGAGCATCGTTCTGATTTTTCGAAGCGATGCCATCTATCTGAATATATTGATCTTGATCATTATCAAAAAGAAAATTATGAACATAAATAGATCCATCAGGTTTAAAATCAAGGGTTGAAGGATGAATATTCCACAGTGAATTTGAAATAATGACCTCGGCAGGTAAAATAAACAATTGAGCAAATGTTTTATTATTCTCTTTTCGGAGTTGAGTAACGGTTTGAAATTCACCAGCATTTTTAATAGAATCTGTATTCTGCCAGGCGAATAAGGTACTTACAACATTTTCTCCTGCCAAAGCTTTTAGATATATATTCATAAAACCATTTTTCTGCTTCAATTGAGTGTTTGTAGTCAACTGTAATTGTTGGTTCTCAGTTTGAAGCGAAAGGGTAGTATTTTTAAATTCGTTTTTCCCTTTTTGAAAGGATGGGAAATCAGCAGTTAAATTAACAGTGTTATTTCTCTCATCCACAGAACCTTTGATAATCGAATTTTCTTTTAAGGTATAAGGAATTTGTAAAACCTCCGTGAGCTCTTTGATATTTGAAATTTGTAAATCTACATTGAAATAATTGGGCTTCTGGGAGGCCGACGAATTATAATCAAAAGATAAAGAAGGTAAATAATGCTGTATCAATTTCTTAAAAGTTCGAGGAAGTGTATTGTAATTGTATCTTCCATTCATATAACCATTCACAAAATCAGAAGAAATAATAAAACTTGTAAGATCCGGTTCTTGACGAGAAGTTAATTGAATTTTTTGGACATTCAAAGTTTTATGTTGATTGGTGAATTGAATATTATCGACTTCAATAGTACCATTAAGTTGATCTATAGGGTTACCTACCATATTGATGTTACTGTCGAAAGATAATAAAGCAAGAGGATATTTTTTTACCAGATTTAAGGCATTTAGATTTGCATGGGAGAGTTTAAAATGAAAATCAAAAGTAGGGGATTGCTGGGTTAAATCTATTATACCATTAAAATAAGCTGCAATATTATCATCAACCATTTCAAAAGTGCCATTAAAACCTGAATTACTGTAATTTCCATTGAAAATCATATTGTTATAAGAATAGCTTTTCCATTGAAATTCTGGGACAGAAGCCTCAATAATTCCTTGAAAATCATTGTTTTCCTTTTTAGTTCCTTGAGTATTAATATTAAAAATTAAATTACCAAATTGTGGATTGTTTAAAATTTTATCTAATTTCAAACCTGGAGTTTTGAGAGTGCCATCATAGGAAAATTCTTTGAAACTTTGACCAAATCGAAATAAAACATCTGTAGAAATTTCTCCAACATCCGACTTTAATTTTCCGTAAGTAACAAGATTATTAAAAAATCCAGAAATATTTCCTTTATAACGTATGGTTCCAATTTGATTAAAAGCAGGTGGTAAAATAACGGGACGTTCTGTTAGATCAGCAATAAAATCCTGTAAATCAGCTTTTTTAAAATGTAAATCGTTAATGTCAGCATAAATAAAAGTTTCATTAAAATCTGGAAGTCCATTTAAATCAACATTGGCTGTAAACGAAAACGAATCTCCATATTTAATCTGAATATTTTTAAAATGCATGCTGGAAAGTTTCCCACTTGTTTCTGCCTCGATAAAAAACTTTCCATTGATATTTTTAAAAGAAGGCACAAAAGCAGAAAAATCAGAAGGGCTCACATACGAAGAATGAAGTGGAATTTTTAAGCGAACCTGATCGTTAAAATTTTTCAAATCCTCTGTTTTTGGATAATCAAACTGCAAGCTGTCCAGATGAATCATAGAATTTGGAAGCTCAATGTCAAGAAAAGGAAATTGCAATGATTGGTTGGTATAATAAAAATTTGAAGATATGTTTTTTAATTGAAAGCCAGACTTTTCAATACCACTGAATTTCTTTATCGAACCATTGACATTATCTTTACCTGCAACATTTACTGCAACCTCGCCATTGATATGGTCAAACTGAAATTGATGAATATTAAACTTATCTTTTGGCAAAGGTTGATAATTTTTTTGGCTAGTATAACGAAAGGAAGAATTTTTTAGTTCAAAACGCTGTATCTTAAATTCAAATTTTTGGGGCTGAGTAGTTTTTGGCTTTTTAAAAGCTTGAATAATAAAATCAAAATTGGGTTTTCCTTGCTGATCGAAAACGAGGTTGCTAAATAATTGTTGAAATTCAGCAGAATGAATAATGATTTTTTTATTAAATAAATTCCATAAATTAAAATGGGCGTTGACTTTATTTACATACAAAAGAGTATCTTTTTGCTGATCTTCGATATAAAAATCATTGATAACAAGACGATTAAGCAATTTTATATGAACTTCACCAACTGAAACTTTCGTATTTAATTTTTGAGACAATTCTTTAACAAGCGTTTGGGTAATAGAATTTTGCACCTTGCTGTTTTGCAACAAGATAAATACCAATGCTAAGAAAATAAGGATGCCAGCAATGGTATAGCTTATTATTTTTATTGTTTTTTTTATACCTTTGAGATTTTATTTACAAAAGTAAAAAAATTATTTTCTATTTCCAGTAATCTAAGCTGGCAAAATAGTAGCTTTTCCAAATATTTAATTGCTTTTGCAGTTTTTATATGAGATTGCTTTTTTTGTAAAAAATTGTTAGAGAAATGGATCATATCACTATATTAGGCATTGAATCTTCGTGCGATGATACTTCAGCCGCTGTTGTACGCGATGGTATATTGCTGTCGAACGTAATTGCTAATCAAAAAGTACATGCCAGTTTTGGTGGCGTGGTTCCAGAACTTGCTTCTAGGGCTCATCAACAAAACATTATTCCTGTCGTACACGAAGCATTAAAACAAGCCAATATTGATAAAAAAGAACTGAGTGCCATTGCTTTTACGCGTGGACCTGGTCTGTTAGGGTCGCTTCTGGTGGGCACTTCATTTGCCAAAGGGCTTGCGCTGGCTCTTGATATCCCTATCATTGATGTTAACCATTTACAAGCACATGTGTTGGCACATTTTATCAAACAAAGTGAAAATGATAACACACCACAACCTCCTTTCCCGTTTTTATGTTTGCTTGTGTCAGGTGGCAATTCGCAGATTGTTCTTGTAAAAGCTTACAACAAAATGGAAATTATCGGACAAACAATTGACGATGCTGCCGGAGAAGCTTTCGATAAATGTGCAAAAATATTGGGATTACCTTATCCTGGTGGTCCATATATTGATCAACTTGCCAAAGAAGGGAATCCACATGCTTTTAAGTTAAATAAGCCTCATATTAAAGGTTATAATTATAGTTTTAGTGGGTTAAAAACTTCTTTTTTGTATTTGGTAAAAGATAAAATAAAGGAAAATCCTCAGTTTATTCAAGAAAATCTTAACGATTTGTGTGCTTCATTGCAAAACGCTATCATTGAAGTGCTCATGTCAAAACTAAAGAAAGCTGCACAAGATTTAGATATTTCAGATATAGCAGTTTCAGGCGGCGTATCAGCTAACTCGGCTTTGCGACAAACATTTTACGATTATGCAAAAAAATATGGCTGGAGAGTTTATATCCCTCCTTTTGCTTTTACTACCGATAATGCTGCAATGATTGCTATAACGGGCTATTTCAAATATCTCGACAAGGATTTTTGTTCATTCGATGAAGTTCCATTTGCACGAGTTTCCAATACTTTCTGATTTTCAATGAAAATAACTTTTTCGTATATTAAGAATAAATTAGCTCCTTATAATAGTGTTATTTATTTCATAGTAATTTTACTTGTTTGCCATTTTGTATGGAAATTTTTAGTAAAAGGTGATGAAACTGACCAATTTGTCTCTTTTTTAGGTATAGACCTTACTCCCTTTTTCAACTTTATGGTTAACCACACAGCTCATGCAACTAAAGCTGTTCTTAATTTTTTGGGAATCGACATTCAACTCTATCCAAACTATGTGATGAAACTAAGTAACGATGGATTTGGTATCAAAATCATCTGGGCATGTACAGGAATCAAACAAGCTTACATTTTTTTCTGCATCATCGCCTTTTATCGAGGTCCGTGGTTAAAAAAACTCTGGTACATACCTGCTGGACTTGTTATCGTATATCTTTATAATATTTTTAGAATCAGTTTAACCGTTGCACTAGTTCAAAACCATCCTTCGTGGTTTACTTTTTTACACGAATATGTATTAAAATATCTGTTTTATGTCATTATATTTGGCATGTGGGTATTGTGGGAAGAAAAATTTGTTGTTAAAAAATCGGTCAAAATCATTTCTAAAAACTAATCCAGCAACTTTATTATCAATAAAAAATTGATAATTAGTAAAAATAATCAGTTTTTTAATCACATTTGTGAATAGCTAAATTGAATTCATTCGCAAGTAAGAAATTTCATGTTATACACTAATTCATCAATTTATACGTAATAGAAGAAAAAAACCGCTATAATGTTTATATAGAGTTTTTTATAATTTCGCAATTACGTATTTACGTGATTAACTATAAAATTCTTTCCAACAAAATATCCTCTTTGAGCATGATACCAAATTGCAATTATAAATACAATTTAGAATTTGAATTTGAATTAACAATAGTGTGTTGTATTTTTAGTTAAATAATTGTAAATCAATTAATTATTTATATTTTTTATTTGGTCAACTCACTGAAAATCACTATCTTTATAGATTGTTTAACTAATTTACAAAGTATGATTTTCAGGGAAGTTAACACTTTTAATTCGATAGTCGGTATCGCTTTGAAAGGTTTTTCACTCAATAAATGGCGACGTGACTTTTTATTGGAAATTTTTATGTTGTATCTCTCTATTCCTGGCCGAATTAATTTTAAACAAATGAGTCGTTACGGCAAGCATTGCGAACAGCGTTTTCGAAATCAGTTCAAAGAAAAATTTGATTTCATGTCATTCAACTCTTCACTGATAACTCCCCATATTGGTAAACGAATTGCAATTTCCTTTGACCCAAGCTATATCGAGAAATCGGGCAATAAAACACCTTATCTCGGTTCGTTTTGGTCGGGCTCGGACCAATGCTCCAAAAAGGGGCTTGAGATTGCACAAATCGCTTTAATCGACATCGACTTGAACCAAAGCTTTCATTTGGAAGCCGTACAGAGTGTTCCTTCAAAAACATTGAAAACAGTTTCCATGTCTTTAATCGATTGGTATGCTCTATCTCTTGTTGAGAGAAAAGAAGAGCTGCAGAAATTATCCGATATCGTTGTTGCAGATGCATTCTTTTCGAAAATAACATTCGTTCAACCTCTTATGAAAAACGGTTTTCACGTAATATCCAAACTCCGGGACGATGCCAACCTGCGCTATAAATTTACGGGCGAGTACTCCGGTAAAGGCAGACCAACCAAACTGGCAGGAAAAATTGACCTTGAAAATTTGGATATGAATGTTTTTACTCAAATTCAAATTAATGACAACACTCAGGCTTTTTATGCCGTTGTCAACTCCAAATCTTTGAAAACAGACATTCTGTTGGTTGTCGAACGAAAAACGGAGGAAAACGGAAAAACAATACAACGTCTGATATTCTCCACCGATACCAGGATGAATGCTCTTGAGGTTTTAGCGTATTATCACTGTCGTTTTCAAATGGAATTCAATTTCAGAGATGCCAAACAGGCTACCGGATTGAATCATTCTCAGGCAAGAGATTTGGACAAACTCTATTTTCACTTTAACGCATCACTTACAACGGTCAATATAGCAAAGATTATCCACCTGTGCGATAAAAAGAACGCAGGACAACCTTTCTCTATTGCCAACTATAAACTATTGTATCACAATGCTTTTATGTTGAATCGATTTATTGAGGCTTTCGGTGTAAAACCTAAAGCCCTAAAAAGTCACCACCTTGTCAATGAACTTCTGTATTTCGGTATTAAAGCTGCTTAATCTTAATTTTTTCCTAACGGACTATTGTAATAAGAAATTAGATATTAATCTTTCTACTGTTAATCCTTTTCCTGAATCGATAGCAATCAAATCTCAAACTAAAGGGGTAGGTTTCCTGCAAAAAACTACTTATTCAGAACCAATTCGAAACGTGAGGTTAAGTGCCACTTTCCGATTTGGTGATTTGAAAACTACTATCAAGAAAGTCAAAAAAACCATCAGCAATGATGATATAAAAGGGGGTGGCAGTGACACTCAAAAAGGTACAGGGGTTATTTCCGCTGGAAATTAATAATAGCAATAGTTGCAATAAAACTAACAATTGACCGAAAAATTTATGAATAATGTTGCCAGAATTGAAACAGAAAAGGAAGAAACTAATTATTGAAAATTACGTGAATTTTAGAGAGCAAGCCGATGACTTTTGAAAATTTGTTTGAAATACTTTAAATTTTTTGCAATATTGCTGTCTCACTAGGATTCGAACCTAGACAGGCAGATCCAGAATCTGACGTGCTACCATTACACCATGAGACAATCCTGAAAATTTGAATTCATCCTTTAATAAGCGGTGTGCAAAATTAAAAAATATTTTCGTATCCACAATCCTCTTACTTTAAGAGGATTTTAAAAATTAAACCTTTCCTTCTTAAAAATAGTAAAGTTATTTTCCCCCGCATAGATAACTAAGAATAATAAAAATCAATTTCAGTTACCTATTCAGGTAAAATTTGACAGTAAGTTGATTTTCAAATTTTTATATTACCAGCATTGCATCTCCATACGCACCAAAACGATATTTTTCCTCAATAGCTATTTGGTATGTATCCATAATTAAATCATATCCACCAAAAGCGGCGGTTAACATCAAGAAAGTTGAGTAGGGAAAATGAAAGTTGGTTATCAAAGCATTAGCCACAGTAAAATCGTAAGGAGGGAAAATAAATTTATTTGTCCATCCTTCAAAAGATTTTATTTTGCCATCAGTGCATGCTACGGATTCTAATGCCCGCATAACGGTAGCACCAACGGCACAAATATTTTGTCTGTTTTCCTGAGCTTTATTTACTTTTTCAGCCGTTTCTTCCGGAACAGAAATTTGTTCTGAATCCATTTTATGCTTGGTAAGATCCTCTACATCTATTTCACGAAAATTTCCTAAATTCATATAGGAAGTTAAAAAAGCTATTTCAATGCCCTTAATTTCCATTCGTTTCATTAATTCTCGGCTAAAATGCAAACCTGCTGAAGGAACAGCTACAGCACCTTCGTTTTTTGCAAAAATAGTTTGAAAACGTTCGGCATCTTCTTTTTCAACGGAGCGATTAATGTAGCGTGGCAGTGGTGTTTCTCCTAATGAATAAAGTGTTTTTTTAAATTCTTCGTGAGTGCCATCAAATAAGAAACGAAGAGTTCTTCCTCTGGAAGTAGTATTGTCAACTACTTCAGCTACGAGTGAATCATCGTTGCCAAAATATAGCTTGTTACCAATTCGTATCTTACGAGCAGGCTCTACAAGGACGTCCCACAGCTTTAAATCAGGGTTTAATTCCCTTAATAAAAATACTTCAATTTGAGCTCCTGTTTTTTCCTTATTTCCGTACAATCGAGCTGGGAACACTTTTGTATCGTTCAATACAAAAAGATCATTTTCATTAAAATAATCAAGCACGTCTTTAAAGATTTTATGCTCAATTTCGCCTGTTTTTCGATGCACTACCATTAATCGTGATTCATCACGATGCGGAGCTGGATATTGGGCAATCAACTCGTCGGGTAACTTAAATTTAAATTGAGATAATTTCATAGAACTAAAACATTGATATTGTTAAACTAAACACACTTTCTTATTAATACCTTTTTATTTTTTAAAAAGAGAAAAGAAAAAAATCAATCAAAACAGCTAATTATAAAGAATATTATTGCTAATTTTAATTAAAAAAAGATGAATTTTTAAAATCAACGTGGTATATTTTAAATTATTGTTTTTGCTCTTATTATATTTTTAAATAGCTATTTTAAAAAATCTTACAGAATATTTTTCATTTATTTTGTGAAAGGGACAGAATTCAAAAGCTCATCGTCAAGATATTGTAATAAGTCATTTAATTGCCAACAATCTTCCAATCGCACTTCTCCTATGCGTGTACGCTGCAACGCAACCAGGTGAGCACCACTTCCTAAGGTTTTTCCAATATCACGCGCCAAAGCTCTAATGTAAGTACCTTTACTGCATTCTATCCGAATTTTAAGAAGAGGTAAATTAAATTCCAATACTTCCAACTTATTTATAACCAATTTTTTTGGTTTTAGTTCAACTTTTTCGCCTTTTCTTGCATATTTGTAAGCTCTTTCGCCATCTACCTTAACGGCAGAATAAATAGGTGGTATCTGGTCAATTTCTCCCAAAAAATTGTGAAGAACATTCTCGACCATTTCAAGAGTAATATGATGGGTTGGATAAATTTTATCAATTGGTAATTCCAAATCGAAAGAAGGAGTTGTAGCACCTAACTTTAAAATAGCAATATATTCTTTTGTTTGATTTTGATATAAATCAATTGATTTGGTAGCCTTGCCCGTACAAATTATCATCACTCCTGTTGCTAAAGGATCAAGTGTACCTGCATGCCCTACTTTTATATTTTTAATTTTTAGCGTTTTTGTTATTTTCTTTCGTATTTTATCCACCACATTGAATGATGTCCAATGCAGTGGCTTATCTACATAGAAAACTTCTCCTGCAATAACGTCCATTAAACTATTTTTAAATCGATTCCCAAATAAATTAATATTAAGAGGAAAGCACCTACTATGATACGATAATATCCAAACGCTTTAAAACCATGTTTTGTTAGAAAATCAATAAAAAATTTAATAGCTGCCATTGCTACTACAAAAGCTACTATATTCCCAACAAGTAAAAGAGATAAATTTTGTGTCAATACTTGACTTCCATTGCTGGTGTGTAATAATTCGATTAGTTTGAAAATGGAAGCAGCAGCCATAGTAGGAACAGCAAGGAAAAAAGAAAATTCTGCTGCATTTTTTCGATTGAGTTTTGTTGCCATTCCGCCAACAATTGTTGCCATAGAACGGGAAACACCTGGAATCATAGCAATGCATTGAAAGAATCCGATTTTCAGCGCACGTTTCCAGCTTATTTCCTGATTGGATGAAGGATATTTCAGCCATTGATCGATAAATATCATCAATATTCCACCCACTAAAAGCATCAAAGCCACTACCCATACTTCACCCAATAATGTATCGATATAATCACTTGCCAAGAATCCAATTATACCTGTTGGCAAAAAACCAATTAAAAGTTTCCAATAAAAATCGTATTTATATAAAAAGCGTTGAAAATAAATCTTCAATTTAGCAAAATCTTTTTTTGATTCGATAAATGTTTTATCAAGAGCTGGAAGAGGATTGAGCTTAAAAAAACGTTTCCAGTAAAGTACAATGACCGACAAAATAGCTCCAAACTGAATGTTGACAGTAAAAACTTTTACGAAGTCTGTACTTTCAATGCCCAAAAGGCTTTGGACAATAATCATGTGCCCTGTAGAAGAAACCGGCAAAAATTCTGTCAGTCCTTCGACAATGGCTATTAAAATGGCCTGAAAAAAACTCATTTACTCTTTCTTTTTTGGTTGATACAGAATGGCTACAATAATGAATAAGAAACCAAAAAGAGAAATCATGGGTGCGAGTGTTATTCTTCTAAAACTAAAAATATCAGGATTAAACGTAATTTCGGTAGAAGAACCTGTCATAAGGAAAAAGCCAATTACAATAATGACAAAACCTATTGCAATAAAGAGATAATTAATTTTACTGAGTTCTGATGGATTATTTTTTTTCATTTCTTTTTAATTTGATAAAAGATTAAAAAAATGGTATGAATTTCCTTTATCTAAAGAATATTTTAAAAAATTATTTTCCTTTTTTTCTTGTTAAAAAGATTGTATTAACATTTCACCCATTTTGAGTCCTAACTGTAGGCAAGCTTTATATTGATTGTCTTTCAAAGCCTGTTTTTCCTCTATTCCCTTATCAACCATTATCCATTTCATTTTTTCAGCAAAAAGGCTCAAACGATCTACTGCTGCTCCTGCCCATGTATAAGAGCCAAAACAACCAAAAATACGGTTTTTAACTTGACGAAGCTCTATTTTTTGAAGCAAAGCTTCAATTTCAGGAAAAAGTTCGTTGTTATAAGTAGGACTTCCTATGATCAATCCCTTGTATTTAAATATATCCCTTAAAATAAATGACGCATCAGTTGTGGAAGCGTTATGAATGGTAATTTCTTTTACACCAGCTTCTGCCACACCTTGAGCAATGGTTTCAGCCATTAACTCAGTATTCCCATACATTGAAGCATATACTATTACAATCCCGTTTCCCCCTTCATATTTACTTAATTGGTCATAAATATTTACCGTTTTCTGAATATTTTCTTTCCAAACAGGTCCATGCGTCGTGCAAATTGTTTCGAAAGGAACTCCGCTTAATTTCTGAATAGCCTTTTGAACAGGAGAACTATATTTACCAATAATATTTGCATAATAACGTATCATTTCATCCCAATATTTCCCCACATTCATTTCACTATCAATCACAGCTCCATCTAAAGCACCAAAACAACCAAAAGCATCGCCAGAAAATAAAACTTTTTCTGTTCGGTCAAACGTCATCATTGTTTCGGGCCAGTGAACCATTGGAACAAGGAAAAACTGAAGCTCATGAGTGCCTAATGATAGTATTTCTTCGTCATGAATTTCCTTCACGCAAGAGGTTTCTCCATAAAATCCTTCTATCATTTTCAATGTTCTTGAATTACCAACCAATATGACTTCTGGGAAATATTTGCGAATCAAACGAATAGAACCTGAATGATCGGGCTCCATGTGGTTGATAATTAAATAATCAAGTTTTCTACCTTGCAATTGAGATTGAATCTTATCAACGAATATTTCACCTTGATGAAAATCAACAGTATCCATTAAGGCCGTTTTATCATCAATAATTAAATAAGAATTATACGAAACTCCAAAAGGTAACGGAATTATATTTTCAAATTTTGCTTTCTGGCGATCATTTACTCCAACGTAAAAAATATCTTTTGCTACTTGTTTATTCTGAAATATCATTGTTGAAGCTTTTTTACAGGATTTTGATAATATGTAAAAATAGTTCTACAAAGATAAAACAAATTTTACAAAGTGGCTACAAAAATATCAATGCTACGCACCTTTTTTGATATACATTGGAGGTAATGATTCTGAATGGCGTCGCTAATTACATTCAGAGAAAAGAAAAACGACCTGATAAATAAGATAATAAGGTTGTAAGCTATAGGGAACATTCCTTGTTATGAAGGTTATAGGTTTTTAATAAGGTTTTTTATGACAAATATTGGTTTAGCAAAGCGTTTAATTATATCAGCGGTTAAAATCAAGAGATTTTATTTTTATTTCGACGTAGCCTGGAGAGTACGTCGAACAATGGGATACAGAAATTTTTTCTTCATTCGCTCAAAACTCAAAACTTGAACTTCGTACCTCGTTAGACGCTTCACAAAGCATTTCTACTTCAAAACACCAAACTCGGAATTTGCATTCTCGCACCTCGCACGTTGCATCTCGCTAATTTGTGAGTTTTTTACTTGTCGGACAAATTCCATTCTTCCCCATTTTTGTAAATCTATTTACTATAAACGTCCTAAAATTCTTTCTTTAATTATTGACACATTGGTTTTTTTTCTTTTATTTGCAAATAAAAAAATTAACATTAAATTATTATCATTATGAAAGAACTATTAGCAGAATTAAAAGCATTTTTAATGCGTGGTAATGTTGTTGACATGGCAGTTGGTATTGTAATTGGTGCTGCTTTTGGTAAAGTAGTAACTTCTTTTGTTAACGATATTCTTATGCCGCCAATTTCGCTACTTCTTGGAAGTACAAATTTTTCTGATTTGAAAATAGTATTAAAGAATGCGGTAGTAGAAGGTACAAATGTTGTTGCACCAGCTATTACCTGGAATTATGGGAATTTTATCCAAATTATTATTGATTTTCTTATTGTTGGGACAGCTATTTTCTTTTTGATTAAAGGCATGAATCAATTAAGTCGAAAAAAGGAAGAAGCACCAGCACCTGCTCCAGAACCAACTAATGAAGAAAAGTTGCTCGCAGAAATTCGTGATTTAATGAAAAAAGAGAATTAATCACTGTTTACAAGAAAATTTTTTCATGAGTAATTGCTGTTACTGTTTTTAAAATAATCATTTGAATTAACAATTGCTGAAAGTGAGTAAGATATATTTCTCGCTCACTTTTTCTGGGTTTTTCTTTTCTTTTTAACTTCAACTATTTTTTCAACAAAATGTGTTTTTACTAAATTTCAAAAAATAACTATATTTGTACACTTTTCGATAAAGGAATCTCCATTCATAAACTTTCTCCAAGAACATTTTTTGACTGTTCTTTGAGAAGCTTTTTTAAGTTGTATAAAAACTTTGCAAAAGATAAGGATTAAAAAACTCTATTTAACATTAATAACAAAAATAAGAAATGAATATATTTCAAGATACAGGAAGATATTGTATATTGATGGAACATGTTTTTATTAAGCCTGACCGTTGGAAAATGTTTTTTCGTCAGTTTAGAAAAGAATTAGATAAATTAGGATTACAATCATTACCTATTGTTTTAATTATTTCAGTTTTTATTGGTGCTGTTTTAACCATTCAAACTAAATTGAATTCGGAAAATCCATTATTACCTTCTTATACTACTGGTTTAGTTACGCGTGATACCTTGTTGTTAGAATTTTCTTCTACTATTATGTGCCTTATTCTGGCTGGGAAGGTCGGTTCTAATATTGCCTCAGAAATTGGAACCATGCGTATTACCGAACAAATTGATGCTTTGGAAATTATGGGTGTAAATTCTGCCAATTATCTTATCCTTCCTAAAATTGTAGCTTTTGTTCTTATGATTCCTTTTCTTACCATTTTCAGTATGGCGATAGGTTTAATTGGAGGCTATTTTGTTGCACTTTTCAGTGACATTATTACAGTGGCTGAATATGTTACAGGAATTCAATATGCTTTTAATGCTTATTATGTTTTCTATTCCATAGTCAAATCATTGGTTTTTGCTTTTCTTATTTCTTCTGTTTCTTCTTACTATGGCTATTATGCTTATGGCGGAGCATTGGACGTTGGAAAAGCAAGCACTACTGCCGTAGTGAACAGCAGCATATTGATATTATTTTTTAACTTATTGATTACAAATGTGATGTTGAAATAATATTTTTGCCAGAAACAATTTTTTAAAAATTCATTGTGTTATTTGAAAAAGCAAAAATATTTTTATGATTAACTATAAAATATGATTGAAGTCAAAAATCTGTATAAATCTTTTGAGGGAGTTCCTGCTTTAACTGATATTTCTGCGGTTTTCGAAACTGGAATTGTTAATATGATTATTGGGCAAAGCGGTTCGGGTAAAACGGTTTTAATGAAAAGTATTATTGGCTTACACCGTATCGATAAAGGACGAATTGAATATGATGGAAGAAATTTACCTGATATGACCATGAAGGAGATACGGATTCTACGACGTGAGGTAGGAATGCTATTTCAAGGATCAGCTTTGTTCGATTCAATGACTGTTTTGGAAAATGTAATGTATCCGCTTGAAATGTTTTCTTCCATGTCAAAAAAAGAAATGATACAACGAGCTCATTTTTGCCTCGAACGAGTAAATTTGGAAAAAAGTTCTTTTGATTTATATCCTTCGGAAATCAGTGGCGGAATGCAAAAAAGAGCTGCCATTGCCAGAGCTATTGCTTTAAGACCTAAATATCTATTCTGTGATGAACCAAATTCTGGACTTGACCCCATTACTTCTCTTATTATTGATGATTTGATTTATAAAATTACACACGAATTTAATATAACTACAATTATCAATTCCCACGACATGAACTCAGTAATGGGAATTGGAGAAAAAATTATTTTTATAAATAATGGGAAAAAAGCTTGGGAAGGTACAAAAGATGATATTTTCATTAGCGATAACGAAGAGTTGAATGATTTTGTATTTGCATCTGAAGTATTCAAACAACTAAAGGCTATGAAAATCAACAACAAAAAATAAAAAACAGATTTGCTATTTTTTTAAATAAATTTCAATGAAAATTATTTCTTACAATATAAATGGTTTGCGTGCAGCACTCACGAAAAATTTTACCGACTGGTTACAAGCTGAAAATCCTGATGTGCTTTGTTTGCAAGAAATAAAAGCCCAACCTGATCAGATTGATACCTGGCTTTTCGCTGAATTAGGATATATCACTTATATTCATTCTGCCGAAAAAAAAGGATATAGCGGTGTTGCGACCCTTACTAAAATTCCACCTGATAATGTAGTGATGGGAATGCAAAATCCTGTTTATGATGCAGAAGGAAGAGTACTCAGAACAGATTTTGACGATATTTCCATTTTGAATGTTTATATTCCTTCTGGCTCTTCTGGTGGCGAACGACAGCAATTTAAAATGCAATTTTTAGAAGATTTTTTACCTTTTATAAAGGAATTATTGAAACTTCGTCCCAATCTTGTGGTGTGTGGTGATTTCAATATCTGTCATAAACCTATTGATATTAATCATCCAGAACTTCAGGAAGGTGTATCAGGCTTTTTACCCGAAGAGCGTGAATGGATGGATCGCTTTCAAGAAGCTGGTTTTGTGGACTCGTTCAGAGTGTTTGATCAAAGTCCAGGAAAATATACCTGGTGGAGTTTTCGTGGAGGTGCTCGCTCTCGAAATGCAGGCTGGAGAATTGATTATCATTGGATTAGCAAACCTTTATTGCCTAGGCTGAAATCTGCAAAAATACTTTCAGAAGTATTTCATTCCGACCATTGTCCGGTAATGATTGAACTTGAATAAAATATAAAACATTTCCCTAAAAAATAATAAAACTTTGTCCTTAGAAAATACTTCAATAAAATGTTTTTTTAACTTTGTCCAAAGAAAATAAATATTGATATTATGCCATCTCCTTACTTAAAGTTGTCCATTTTTTGTGTAGCGATCATTTTCTTAAATTCTTGTTTAGGAGATGATTATGTGACAGATACTTCTAATAATCCTTGTTTTGTTTCTCTTTCATTTTTAAAAAATGATAGCATACCTAACCTGGAAAATGCAGTTTTTACATTGGTGTTTGACGAAACGATTCATGATTCTATTATTGTAAATCTTGATTCACTTCCTTATCAGACACGTATTGATAGTGTTTATGCCGTATTTTCCTTTAAAAGTTCTTCCGCATGTTATTTAATTTTCGATAATGATTCGCTGGTAACATATTCCAGCGGAAATCCAATTGATTTCACAAAAGTGTCTCAAATTAAAAATATCGCTTCCGACGGTGTTACAGAACGTACTTATTATATCAAAGTCAATGTCCATCAGGTTGAACCTGAATTATACATTTGGAGAAAATTATCTGAGTATATTTGTTCTTTCCCGGTAAATGATCAAAAAGCCATTTATTTCAAAGATAAAATTTATTTCTTTGTCAGTTCAAATGCTGGAAATTTTTTGTATAATTCTACCAATGGCACTTCATGGACTGAGTATACCATCAATGGTTTGCCTCCTTTGGCTACTTTTCAAGATATCCAGATTTTTAATGATACAACACTTTTCCTGACGCAAAATAATTCCAATCTTTATTTTTCAACAGATGGAATAAATTGGTCCATATATCAATATGCCGATTTTCAATTCTCTTCTTTACTCTTTGTAATGAATAACCAGTTATGGGCTATTGTTAATACCATTAATGATGGCAAATATCGCTTTGCTTCGTCCAATGATGGAAGTCATTGGCAGTTAAATAACGAAATCCCTGCAAACTTCCCCATCAGCAATTTTACATCCATCTCCTTTTATTCGCGAACTAAAACGCCAAAAGCACTCGTAATAAATGGAACATCGGTTGATAATCAATCATTGGGAACAAGATGGAGTACTGAAAATGGTTCTTATTGGGTTGATTTTAGTATAGAAGACAAATCGTTGGATTCTCTCGATCAAGGAGCTCCCGTTATCTTTTATGATGACAAGTTGTTCATACTGGGTAGAAACAAAGAAAAAACTGAAAAAAATTATTTTCGTCAATCTATTGATGAAGGATTAAGCTGGCAAATTCCTGATAGTACTTATAATTACTTACCCGAAGATTTCCAAGCTCGCCATTATTCTTCATTTTTTGTATTCAATCCACGTCCTTATGATAAAACAGATAAAAAGGAACAAATCGAAGCCTCTAACCGAATTTACATTATTGGTGGAAAAAATTTATCCGGTTGGTTTTCTGATGTGTGGACAGGAAAAGTAAATAAAAAGAACTTTCTTATTCAATAACTGAATCTGTAAAAGTTCAATGAATTTTAAAGATCTATCCCTTTTTGCCGAAGAATGAAAATACACCACACTTTTTCATTTAAAAAAAATGTTCGTTTTCGCCGCTGGTGTAAAAAGGGTTATGCCGTTTTTTGTAGCCTCACCCATCAGGTTACCATTGGAGTTCTTGCTGCTTCTATTTGCGACAAATCCACTTTAAAATCTAAAAAAAATATTTTGACTGATATTCCGTCAGAAAAAAATGAATTTGCCAGCTTTATTGAAAAAGGACCTTTAATAAATGAAAATTTTTTACTTCTATTCAATAATTCTATTACTATTAACTTTTCGATAGTATCTTCTAATGACGTTATTTTGCCATTGGCAAATCAATTAATTAATTTTACCCAACGGTTGAGGAAAGTTCCATCTTTTTTCAACCGTTTTTTTATTAATTCTTAAAAAAATTATTCCAATGAACAAAAAATCAAATTTATGTACTCTTGTATTTTTGTTTACTTTTAACTTGTTTTTTTATGCTCAAATTCCCAATGATACAATAAATATTCAACTTTCTGACGTGGAAGTAGTTAGGCAACGCAACAAATTATATTCCGAGCTGGGACGAGTGCTTACCGTTATTAACAAAGAAGAAATCAATCGAATGCCTGTACACAGTATCGATGAACTTCTTGATCAGATTTCTGGCTTGGATATTCGTCAACGCGGGACTTTTGGCGTACAAGCTGATATTTCTGTTCATGGCGGCTCATTTGATCAAGTTTTAGTGCTTTTAAATGGAGTTAACATTACCGACCCACAAACAGGACATTTTAATCTGGATATTCCACTAAATTTCAATGAAATAGATAGAATAGAAATTTTACAAGGCTCTGCAGCACGACTACTGGGACCGAATGCTTTTAGTGGGGCTATCAACATTATAACCAACCAAAACAAAAAGCAAAATCAACTCAAAGCTGAATTATCGGCTGGTAGCAATGAATATTCAACTCAAAATATTTCTACTGATTTTAATATTAAAAATGTTACTAATTTTATTTCTTTTTCCCACAAAAGTAGTGATGGTTATATAGAAAATACCGATTTTGATATAACCAATATCTTTCTTCATTCTACATTAAGAACAGTAGCAACTGGAAAATTTGACTTTCAATTGGCTGGTCAACAAAAAGGTTTTGGTGCCAATGAATTTTATTCTTTGGCTTATCCTCACCAATATGAAAAAACACAAACTTATTTTACATCACTTTCCTGGAATTTAAACAAAGGAAAGCTCAGTTATCTGGCTCAAATCTATTGGCGAAAACATCACGATCGTTTTGAGTTATTCCGAAATTATGAGGATGCACCTTCCTGGTACAAAAATCATAATTATCATCTGACAGATATTAAAGGAGCAAAAGCCAATGCTAACTATATTGATAATTGGGGAAAAATCACACTTGGTGTAGAGCTCAGAAATGAACACATTTATAGTACCGTTTTGGGAGAACCTATGAAAAAAACAGTTACTGATCCGTTTGAACATAATATTGAATTCACTCATGAAGGGAAACGTTTCCATTCAACATTTTTAATGGATTATTCAAAAGATTTCCAACACTGGTATTGTTCAACAGGTATAGCAACTACTCATTCTTCTTCATTTGGACAAAATACTTTTGGTGGTTTTGATATAGCTTTCGCTTTTACTGACGAAATGCGTATTTTCTTTTCAGCTAACTCTGCCATTCGTCTACCAACTTTTACCGATTTATATTATCAAAGTGCAACACAAATAAGCAATCCAAATCTGAAACCAGAAACTTCAAAAAATCTGGAATTAGGAATAAAATCTTATCAAAAAAATCTACAATGGAATATTTGTACCTATTATCGAGCAGGTAAAAATATTATTGACTGGATAAAACATCCCGATTCGACAAAATGGATAAGTGCCAATTTAACTCACGTCAATGCTTTTGGAACAGATTTTCACATTGATTATCAATTTATTGGCTCATTCCTTAAAAGTGCAAGTTTTTCATATTCTTATTTGTATCAAGATAAAAATGCCGAGCAATTTGATTCAAAATATGCTCTGGATTACCTCAAACATAAAGCAAATTTAAAATTAAAACATTCTTTCTGGAAAAATCTTACAGGAACATGGGCAATCTCTTATTTTGACAGAGCAGGAAATTATACCGACTTTCAAACAGGGAAATTAGTCAACTATAAACCTTATTTATTAGCAGATTTTCAAATTAATTGGGCAAAAAGTCAATATGAAATTTACTCCAACCTGAATAATTTATTAAATGTTCATTATGAAGATTATGGTGGAATTGCTCAACCAGGATTTACTTTTAATGTAGGATTTCGCTGGAAATTTTTATAGGTCCAAATTTGTCATTAATTCAAATTCTAATTCTAATATCAGGCATTAGAAAAAATGCTTTATAATTGTTTAAATTGCAATATCAATAGTGTGTTATATTTTTAGTTAAATAATTGTAAATCAATTAATTATTTATATTTTTTATTTGGTCAACTCCCTGAAAATCACTATCTTTATAGATTGTTTAACTAATTTACAATAAGATATGATTTTCACGGAAGTTAACACTTTTAATTCAATAGTCGGTAGCGCTTTGAAAGGTTTT
>JAGPGD010000018.1 GCA_018056165.1 Paludibacteraceae bacterium
GTTTTTGTAATTACACAGCTAATATACTCATTCTTAATGAGATATTAGATAAAATATGCTACTTTTTTACTTTCTTAACTCTTTTTCCTTTTTATTTTTAACCCTTTCTGAAATGCGAAACTTTAGTGAATTATTAAACTTTATATAAGATAATTGAGCGAAGCAAAATCACCGAAATAACTCAAAAATTTGACAATAAAATATTTAGCCTTTGCTTCAAACAAGGTGAAAATAGTATGCTATTATGAGTAAATTGAATTTTTATTGAATCATTTGTAAAAAATTTTTAAGGTGTTGCAATACAGAAAAAAGGAAACTAGTCGAAATAGTCGAATTTAATTGATTGCCAATTTAGTTGCAAGAATAACTAACAAGCTAATATTGTACAAGTGTTATTTTATGTGTTTTATCTTCAACCCATAAAATACTAATAGAAGCAATTGCTAAAAAAACTCCCGATAAAATGATAGCATAGATAGCTTGAGAATCAAAAATTCTTTTTACTACCATCCCACCGAAAATACCATTTATAATTTGTGGAATCGTAATAAAAATATTGAAAATTCCCATATAAACCCCTACTTTTTCAGATGGAAGATGAGGTGCTAAAATAGCATAAGGCATTGATAAAATGCTGCCCCAGGCAATTCCAACGCCGATCATTGATAATATTAATAATTTTGGATCAGAAATAAAATAAATAGAAAGCAATCCTATTGCTCCGGCAACTAATGATATACTATGTGTCCATTTTCGACCAATTTTTTTTGCAATCAAAGGAATAATCAAAGCATACAACATGGCTACTCCATTATAAACTCCAAAAATAATTCCTACCCAATTAGCAGCATCTTGATATTTTAGTGAAGTAGTATCATTTATCTCTAAACCATACACATGTTGAGCCACAGCAGGTGTTGTAAAAACCCACATTCCAAACAATGCTATCCAAGTAAAAAATTGAGTTACTGAAAGTTGCTTCATTGTTTTAGGCATAGTAGCCATATCTTTAAAAATATCAGAAAATTTAGAAGTGGTAGTTATCAGTTTCTCTGGCTGGTTATTGAATGCTCTGAGCTCTGCTGGAGAATATTCCTTCGTAGTAAAAACAGTCCATAAAATAGTGATTATTAAAACTACTGCTCCAATATAAAATGAATAAATAACATTGGGAGGGATATTACCACTTATTGTCGTTTTTGGAACGCCAAACCATTCAGCTAATACGTAAGGTAGCCATGAACCAATTACTGCACCAATTCCGATCAAGAAACTTTGTATTGAAAAGCCAAGTGTACTTTGTTCTTCTGGTAACATATCGGCAACCAGTGCTCTAAAGGGCTCCATAGCCACATTAATAGAAGCATCCATAATCATCAAAAAACCTGCACCTACAAACATAGCAGGTAAAATATTGGCAAAAATACCAGCATTTGGCATTAATATTAAGGCAACTGCAGCAAATAATGCACCGACAAGAAAAAAAGGTTTCCGTCTCCCTAAACGAGTCCATGTTTGATCAGAATAATGACCAATAATTGGTTGAATAATCATTCCGGTAAGAGGAGCTGCTAACCAAAACCATGAAAGTTGTTCAATGTTTGCTCCAAAAGTTTGTAAAATTCTACTTGCATTAGCATTTTGTAAAGCATATCCAAATTGGATACCCAAAAAACCCATACTCATTGAAAGGATTTGAAAAAACGAAAAGGTTGGTTTTTTGCTTTTTTTTATATTAATATTTTGCTGTTCTAACATATCCTTTCAAAATTTAAACAAAAAATTGATTCTAACTTTATTATGCTTATTTCTATTTTTTGAAAAAATCTATGCTTTAAATTATCTGGTAGTTCCTCTAATAATAAGGTTTGTTTTTATAATCTTATTAGTGTATTTTCCTTGAGTTTCCCCCTTTATTTTTGATATTAATAATTCTGCTGCATTTATACCCATTTCATAACCATGTTGTTCAACAGTAGTTAACATAGGATCACAAGCTTTTGCTAATTCGCCATCAGAAAAGCCACAAATGGAAACATCGTCAGGGACACTTAATTTGGCAAGTTTTGTGGCATATAAAATACCCGAGGCACAATGGTCATTAATGGCAAAAAAGCCATCAGGGCGATCGGGACGATCTAAAATTTCAGGTGTAATGATAATAGCTTCTTCGCGGGTATCACAAATTCTTATCAAAGATTCGTCAACTGGAAGCCCATATTTATATAAAGCATCCAAATAGCCATTTCTTCTATTTTTGGAAATTTCCAGGTGTAAGGGTGAAGAATAAAAAGCTATCCTTTTACAACCAGTTTGAATTAAGTATTCTACAGCAGAAAAAGCACCCGTATAATCATCAACTACTACACGATCGGTATTGATACCAATACAAATACGGTCATAAAAAACAAGTGGAATGCTATGATTAATAATTTCTTGAAAATGGTCATAAATAGAAGTGGTTTTTGATAAGCATGCCAATACTCCAGCAACTCTGGAAGAAATTAAAGCATCAACATTTCGTACTTCTTTTTCATAATTTTCGCTTGACTGGCAAATAATTACATTGTATCCTTCTCTGTTTGATACTTGTTCAATTCCTGACAAAACCGAAGAGAAAAAATAATGAATAATCTCTGGAACAATGACTCCTATCGTATTATTTTTACTCATTCGTAAATTTGAAGCAAGTACATTAGGTTTGTAATTAAATTTTTGAGCATACTCTTGAACCGCTTTTTTTGTTTCTTCACTAATATCAGGATGGTTTTTTAAAGCTCTAGATACAGTGGATGGAGAGATATTAAGGGCTTTTGCAATATCCTTAATGGTAATTTGTGTATTTTTCATGATAATTTTTTAAAATCTTACCTTATTGTAAAATGAAGAAGTATATGCTAAAAGTTTGTTTTATTTCTCATCTGTTGAAATTTAATATTAAATTAATATTCAATATCATATTAATCAAGAAATTATTAAAATTGATTTTTCGGAACAAATTACTATTTTGTTTTTCCAAAAAATGTTAGTTACTTAATCAAAATAATAAGTTGAATACTTTTAACAAAATAATTGAAAAAATAAGTTCTTATATAGAATTTTCTACCAAATGAATACTTTTTACAAAAATAAAATAGTTTTATTTAGAAAAAAATTATTTCTTGAAAAAAATAATTGCAATCGTTTGCATAATTTTTTTTATTGATTTAACCTTTTGGGAGTTGTAAATATATTTTTAACCTATATATTTGCTACTAAATAATGTGACAAACTTTACTTCTCAGTAAGTGAATAATTTAACAAATAAATTATCTATTTTTTAGCAAAATTAAATATTTAACCTTAAAAACTTAAATGCATGAAGTACAATTTATTACAATTTAAATTTTTTATTCCAGTAATGGTAGGAATATTATTAATTTTTAGTAATGCAGTTTATGCCCAACCTATAGCTATTTCTGGAACAATCAAAGATGCAAATACGGGTGAACCTATTATTGGTGCTAACATTGTTGAAAAAGGAACAACAAATGGTACTATTACTGATGTAAATGGCAAATTTTCATTAAGTGTATCACCAAATGCTACTATCGTCATTAGGTATGTAGGTTATAAAACACAAGAAATTCCGGTTGGGAACACAAGAACTTTCAATATTCGTTTAGAAGAAGAAGCTATCCAATTGGGTGAAGTAGTAGCCATTGGTTATGGTACAGTAAAAAAGACTGATGCTACAGGCTCCGTAACAGCTATCAAACCAGACCCTCTGAATAAAGGTCAGATTACCAATGCCCAGGATATGTTGCTGGGTAAAATTCCTGGTGTTACTGTGACAACAGGAGGTGGAACTCCTGGAACAGGTGCTGTTATTCGTATTCGAGGAGGTTCATCTTTAAATGCAAGTAATGATCCACTGATTGTGATTGATGGTTTGCCTATTGATAATTATGGAATTAAAGGTGTTGCAAACTTTCTAAGTACCATCAATCCAAATGACATCGAGAGTTTTACTGTACTGAAAGATGCTTCTGCTACTGCTATTTATGGTTCAAGGGCTTCTAATGGTGTAATTATCATTACTACTAAAAAAGGAGAAAAAACAGCCAAACCAAGAATAAGCTATGAAGGCAACGTCTCTCTTAATACGCTGAGTAAAAAAATGGAAGTATTGAATGGCGATGAATTTAGAGATTTGGTAAGAAGAGTTTGTGCCAATAATCAAGATGCTATAAATGCTTTGGGTAATGAAAATACCGATTGGCAAAAAGAAATTTATCGTAATGCCATTAGTACTGATCATAATATTAGTGTAACAGGCGGTTTTAAAAATTTACCCTATCGCTTTTCAGTCGGATATACTAATCAAAATGGTATCATTAAAACCTCTTATTTTGAACGATATACGGCTGCTGCTTATTTAAGTCCTTCATTTTTTGATGATTATTTAAAAATTAATATCAATGCCAAAGGGATGTATGCAAAAAATCGTTTTGCAGATGGAGGAGTAGTAGGAGCTGCTATTACTATGGACCCTACTCAACCGGTAATGGTCACTGATACTACTTCGGTATATTACCAATATTTTGGTGGTTATTGGCAGTGGTATGAAAAAAATGCAAATGGATCTTTTAAAGATAGAAATTCCCAGGCCACAAAAAATCCTGTAGCACTTTTGAATCAAAAAAAGGATGTATCTCATGCCAATGATTTTATTGGAAACATAGAAATAGACTATAAAGTACATTTCTTACCTGATTTAAGAACCCATTTAAATATGGGAATAGAATCTTCGTACGGAAAACAAGACTTGGAAATCGCTACCTCAGCACCCAGTGATTTTCCTTACGGACGATGGGGATGGGATAAAATAAACAAAAGTAACAAAATGTTAAACTTCTATCTGCAATATAGTAAAGAAGTGGATGTTCACACTTTTGATATCATGGCAGGTTACGAATGGCAGCATTTTTATCGAGATGGAGAAAATGAATATAGAGGAATATTAAAAGCTGATACAAATAATGACGGTAAGATTGATGAAGAAGATGATTATTACAACCACATAACACCCGATCAGACTCGTTGGGCTACAGAAAGCTATTTGGTATCATTTTTTGGAAGATTGAATTATGCCTTGTCGAGGAAATATTTATTAACAGCAACCTTACGGGATGATGGTTCTTCCAGATTTGCAGCGGGAAATCGCTGGGCTTTGTTCCCCTCGGTAGCATTGGCTTGGAAAATCAATGAAGAAAATTTTTTAAAAGAAAAAAATATGTTTTCGGATCTTAAACTACGATTAGGATACGGAATTACAGGTCAACAAGAAATTACAGATAACGATTATCCATATTTGCCTGTTTATACTATTAGCACAGAAACTGCCCAGTATCCTTTTAGTAATATCTTTTATCGGACAGCTCGTCCTGAAGCGTATAATAAAGATATTAAATGGGAAGAAACCACTACTTGGAATGCTGGCTTAGACATTGGAATTCTAAATAATAAAATTACGGGGTCATTAGATTATTATTTTAGAAAGACAAAAGATTTGATCAATGTTGTATCTGTGCCTGCTGGTACTAATTTTAGCAACCAAGTGATCAGCAATATTGGATCATTGGAAAATCGAGGAATCGAATTTTCTATCAATGCCAAACCTATTGTTAATAGAAATTGTATTTGGGATCTAAGTTTTAATATAACTCATAACCGAAATAAAATAACCAAACTTACCACAGGCACTCAGGAAGGTTACTATGTCCCTACTGGAGGAATTTTCCAAGGATATGTTCAAGCACATACCGTTGGTTATCCATCGAATAGTTTTTATGTATTCCAACAAAAATATGATGAAAATGGAAAACCTATTGAAGCCGGTTCGCCAAAACCTGATGGTAGCGGAAAATATACTGACTTAGATGCTTTTGTGGATAGATATGAAGATGGGCAGATCAATGAAAAGGATAAATACTTTTATAAAAGTGCTCACCCTGATTACACCCTTGGCTTTTCAACAAAATTGATTTATAAGTCTTTTGACGTTGGATTCAATTTGAGAGCCAATATTGGGAACTATGTTTATAATGGAGTCGAAGCAGAAAGATATAATGTAGGACCAGGAGGAATATATAATTTAGGTTTTCTTTCTAATAAGCTGAAATCAGCTGTTGAAAGAAATTTCCAAGGGACATCATCTTTTACTTATTTATCTGATTATTTTGTTGAAAATGGGTCTTTTTTGCGATGTGACAACATTACAGTGGGATATAGCTTTAAAAATTTATTCCACTCCATATCAAATGCACGTATTTATGCAGCAGTACAAAATCCTTTCTTAATAACCAAATATTCGGGAATGGACCCAGAAATTTTTGGGGGTATTGATAATAACATTTATCCACGACCCTTGACTGTATTATTAGGTTTATCAATTATTTTCTAAAAATTACGGAGATGAAAAAGAAATATAATTTCATTTTAAGTTTTATTTTAATCATTTTCACTTTCAGTGCTTGTATAAATGATTTGGATGTAACTCCTATTAATCCGCAAAAAGTGCAAACATTTGACCAGGATAAAGTATTTGCAAAAATATATGCTTTATGGCCATTAACAGGGCAAAATGGACCTAATGGTAATAGTGACATTTATGCTCCTGATGAAGGGAGATTTTGTTTGTATCGTTTGTTGTGGAATTGCAATGAAATTACAACAGATGAAGCAATTTGTGCCTGGAGTGATGAAGAAACTATTGATTTAAATACAAACAAATGGACAACTTTGAATTCCACTATTAAAGCCACTTATGACCGTCTTTACCTTGTAATTGTTAATTGTAATCATTTTTTGGAAAACACAGAAGGGAAAGCAGATGATCATACAGTAAAACAAAGAGCTGAAGTAAGGTTTTTAAGAGCATTAGCTTATTACTATTTGCTGGATATGTTTGGTAATGTACCTTTTACCACTCAGGTAGGTGAAATCCCAGATCAGATAGAGAGAAAGGATTTATTTATTTGGGTTGAAGACGAATTAAAGTCCATTGAAAAAGATATGTATGAACCACAGACACAACCCTATTACAGAGTAGATAAAGTAGCTAATTGGCTACTACAGGCGAGACTTTATTTGAATGCAGAAATTTATACCAGTATTGCTAAATGGGATTCTGCTGCTTATTATGCTAAAAAAGTAATTGATTCCCCTTATGAATTAACTGGTACCTACCGTCATTTATTTATGGCAGACAATGCTGGAGCACTTGACGGTTCAACTGTAAATACTGCTCCCACAGAAATTATTTTTCCTTTAGCTGCTGATGGTAGAAAAACACAAAGCTGGGGGCATTCACAGTTTTTAATTTGTTCAACATACACTTCAGGAATGGGTAATTGGGGAACTGAAGGGTGGGGAGGCAATAGAGCTAGACCTGAGTTAGTAAAAAAATTCTTCCCAAACCCAGGTGCAATAATTGTAAAAGACAATACAAATTTGACAACAATTACTTATCCTTCCAATTTAAAAGATGATAGGGCATTATTTTATAAAGAGGGTAGGACTCTTGGAATTGAAGAAATTACAGATTTCAAGAAGGGATATTCTGTTATCAAATTCACGAACATAAGAGCTGATGGAGGCCAAACACAAGATATAACGTATGTGGATATGGATGTGCCCTTTATGAGAAAAGCAGAAGCTTATTTAACTTATGCAGAGGCTATATTGAGAGGAGCATCTCTAATAGATGGTTATTCAGCAGTAGACGCCGTAAATGCTTTACGAACACGTGCTCATAGTGGTAAACAAGCCGTAAATATCACTTTAAAAGATGATGAGGATGTTAATAATGGCAAATTTAATATTATTAACGAATGGGCAAGAGAATTTTTCTTTGAAGGACGGCGGCGGAGTGATCTGATTCGTTTTGGTATGTTTGGAGGCGAAACCGCTTATCAATGGCAATGGAAACATGGTGTTCAAAATGGAGAAAATTTTCCAGTACATTATAATCTTTTTCCCATACCTGCTGCTGATTTGAATGCTAATCCAAAATTACAACAAAATGAAGGTTATTAAAAAACGTTTTTGGAGCCTATCAGAATGATATAGGCTCTTTTAAAACCTAAAGTTTTTGATAAATAAAATTAGTAGAATAGTTATTTAAAAAAATCCTTTTTGTTATCATGTTATTTATTTTCCATTTGTTCATTTGAATACAAGTAAATATTGTTAATTTTTCTATGTTAATTTATAATTAATTATTAATCTCTTAAAAAATTTATGCGTTATGAAAAAATTCATTACATCACTGTTTGCTCTAATGAGCATGGTGGCAATCACACATCAGGTTGTGGCTGCCGATCTGGTTTTTAATGTGACAGTACCTGCTGGTACTTTTGAATGTTATGTAGTTGGTAATTTTAGTAATTGGGATGTAGAAAATGCTTACAAAATGACAAAAGATGGTGATAACCATTATACCATTACTATCCCTGAAGCTGACTTAAATCAAGAAGCCATAACAAACGATGGCGCAATCTTGTACAAATATGTTAGCGGTCCAGACTGGGCTTATGTAGAAACCACTGAGCCATACACAGGACTTAATAATCGTACTTATGATCCATCTCAACCTGGTAGAGAAGACGTTGTAACAAGTTGGGCAGCAATTTATAATCCAAATGTAGAGCCGGTACCTATGGATGTAACTATAATGGCTCAAGTGCCTAAAGAAGTTATAGTGCTTTACATTGCTGGTACATTTAATGACTGGGATCCCGCTGCTACAGAAATGGAATTTGTTGAGGAAACGGATGAAGGCAAAATCTTTGTTGTCACTTTTCATACGGATGATGCCAATAAATTACGGTTTAAATTCTGTGCAGGTCCAGGATGGGAGTATGAACAAACTATAGGTGATAT
The DNA here is from genome assembly GCA_018056165.1 of Paludibacteraceae bacterium. Lineage (GTDB taxonomy): Bacteria > Bacteroidota > Bacteroidia > Bacteroidales > Paludibacteraceae > MVYY01. The sequence goes on from JAGPGD010000018.1 coordinate 8,926, forward strand.
TTCCTATCCTGATCCTACTGAAGATACAGCTACTTTTATTATTGAAGCTTTCAAAGATTATTACCATCCAGCAAGTATCACAAATCCTACTGCCAATTTCGAAATTTATTCACAAGATCAAAAATTAGTAGTAAAAAGCTCAAATGTTATCTCAAAAGTTGAATTATTTGATATTAGCGGACGCCGTGTTCAATCAGCACAAAATGTTGGTACTTCCTTTATTTCGCAGAAACTAAACAAAGGTATCTACATTGTTCGTGTTGATAACGTAAGTACTAAAGTTACCGTTCAATAAAACAAAAAATAACAAATAAGATAGGAGCTGCTTTCAAGCAGCTCCTATTTGGTATGTCGGGTACACATTACTACTAAATAGCAAGATGTAAGTTTCTTGTATATGCCGAGTTGGGAGGAAGCATTAGTGAATGCCAAGCGTGTTGCGGGCGGCTGCAAATCTGAAAGAAGCCCTGAGCAAAGACAGCGTACTGACGTAGAGAAATCTGATATAAGGCTGACTAATAGAGGGCGAGCGAGCCATAGATTGCGAAAACCCAAAGACCAACCGTAACTGTTTACAGTAAATCAGACAATACCTGTTGAAAACAGTAATGTTTATCCCGAGAGGTTTTGGGTGCACCGTAAGAGTGCACAAGCAGTAACGATGAAGCTTTTACCCTGGAAGAAGCGAGCAGAGATCATAATAGTTTATTCCTGCAAGGATAGATGAAGGAATGGATCTTCTAATGTAAGGGAGCAGTCGGTACAAAAGTAAACCAGAGGGAGTAGAAGTAAGATATAGTGTATCCGTTGGAGCTGTTTGAGGGCAGTTTCGGGGACATTATACACCCTTTTTCAGTCAGGGAAGCCGTAAGCGGGGCTGCTGGAGTAAAAGTTCACAGCAAGCTGGTTTAGCAGGGGAAGAGGAACAAGCCTTAATGCACGGATTAATGGAGGCTGTAAGTATATCTTGGTTTATACAGCTTAACACTAAACTACGAAAAAGTATTACATCATTAGAAGAAACCGCCTGAGGCGAGAGCATGCTGGGTGGCGTGAAAGGGCGGGGAGCAATCTCTCTACTTACTCGATTTAATTTACCTGGTTTATAAAATCCACATACCATCATAAGTAGAATTTATATTATGATACTGTCCTCAAAAGTATGTAAAATTCAAAATTTGGTATTTTTTATTATTTCAGCCAGTCGGCCAAAACTGTTTGAAAATGTTGGTAGCTTATTAATTTTGTCTGATGAGCCAAAAATTGACTGGTTTGCAAGTTGTGAGATACGAGGTATGAGTTCTGAGTTTCTAATATTTAGTTGGTAATCAGTAGCTTGGAGTAGAGACGTTTCATGAAACGTCTCATGTAAAATAGAATGAGGAAAAAAAATCTCAGTATTTCTCTGTGTAATAAACCATTCATTTTTACAGAGTTCCATAATAATGCACGGAGAATAAATTTCAAAAATGAGCGAAATAATAAAAACATTTTTCCTTTTTATCAAGACAATTAAAGAGAAACAAAATTTGCTGAAACAATTAAAATGAAACCCTTTTGAGGCAAAAAGAAATAAGTTCACAGCAATGTTTTACCTTGAAAAACTCCTTCTCTTTTTTCTGAATAATCATGCATCATATTATTTCAAAGCTTTATATCCTCGAATACAACTGAGTATCAAAAAGAAAGATCAGTACTAAAAATATTAAGTATTTTACACTGTTTTTTGTTTTCGCATGAATTAAATAACCAATTGGTCAATTTTAAGGATAAGAAAGCACTTCCAGCTCCTACAATAGCGCCAGCTAATACATCAGAAGGATAATGTTCGCCCAGATTTAGTCGGGAATAGCCGACAGAGCAAGCCCAAAAATAACTTGGAATTATCACATACCATTTAGGATATTTTAAACTCAAAGCAGTAGCATTGGCAAAAGCCATAGAAGTATGCCCCGATGGAAAAGAATAAGAAGGCAAGATTTGATAAGGAAAAACTACGTTGGGGTAAGTTACATAAGGACGTTCCCTGTGAACAGCTTGTTTTAACCCCAAAGTTAATATTCCTTCAACACCTAATGTAGCTCCAACATATAATGCATCTTTTTCCAATTGTGAGTTTTTATCAATTATTCCTATCATTCCTATCACAAAAGGAGTAGAAAGTGTAATAGTTGTAGCGGTATTCGTTACCATGAGAGAATATTTTCTCAATATTTTGGGATGTTCATCGTTTACTTGTTCTAAAAGCCAGATATCAGGATTTTGAGCAGAAAGGTATAAAGATAAAATAATGAAAATCAACAGAAATGTTGTAAATTTGCACATATTTTTGATGAATTTAAGTAGATGATAGAATTGATGTTTTTAGAAATCAGAATTTTAACTAAGATATTTCACTTTTTACTCCTGTTTAAATTTTTTGCTATGGAATTTTCATCTTTTAATAAAACGTTAATTTAAAGTAAAAAACTACCTTTAAATATTCATTCTAACAATTTAAAATTTACTCTAATGTAACACAATTTTTAGTTGTATGGTTTTTAAAAGGGAAAAAAATTACAGATAGACAAATTGATTACTTTATGAAAAAAATTGCCATTATTGGTCCTGAATCAACAGGAAAAACAGAATTAGCAAAAAAGCTGGCAGAACATTTTAAATCCCCGTGGGAACCTGAATACGCGCGTGAATATATTGAAAAATTAACTGCTCCTTATACTTATGAAGATGTTTGCAACATTGCAAGATATCAAATTAACCAAGAAAAATTCTATGAAGAGCATCCAGAAATAAATGCTGATTATGTTTTTTTTGATACAGATTTAATTATTACAAAAGTATGGTTTCAATACAAGTTTGGAAAAGTTCCCCATTTTTTAATTGAGAGATTGAATCAGCGTTTTTTTGATTTTTACTTTCTTTGTTATCCCGATTTGGCATGGCAACCTGATCCAGTTAGAGAACATGGAAACGATCGTGAATTTTTCTTTGATTGGTATCGAAAGGAAATTGAAGAATTAGAAAAACCTTATTTTGTGGTCAAAGGTTTTGGTGATCAACGGATTCAATGTGCTATAAATGCCTTATTATCATTTCGTAATAAATAAAAATATAAAAATATGAAAAATGAAATTTTAGAAACTATTCAAAAGTTATCCCAGATTGAAAAAATCAAGGATGTCTGCCACAAACAAGGATTAAATTTTCCTATGCCTTCCATCAATACGTTGCAAGAAATTGTTCAGTTGTGTCGTTCTATTCTCTTTCCAGGATATTTTGATGAGGCTCCTTTAAATTCAGAAACATTAAAATTCCATATTGGAGTGAATGTTGATCATTTGTTGATGCTGCTTTCAAAAGAAATCAAAGCAGGAATATGTTTTAATGGAAATGCCAAAATAACTACCGAAAAATGTGAGGAGTTGGATAAAATTTCTCTGCAAAAGGCTGTTGAATTTGTATTGAAACTGCCTGAAATAAGGCAAAAACTTTATACCGATGTGATTGCTATTTATAATGGCGATCCTGCTGCAAAAAGTTTTGGCGAAGTTATTTTTTGTTATCCTGGACTAAAAGCAATTACCAATTATCGACTGGCTCACGCTTTGCTGAAACTTGATGTTCCCTTAATTCCACGAATCATCACAGAAATGGCTCATTCAGAAACAGGTATTGATATTCATCCGGGAGCAGAAATTGGAGAATATTTTATGATTGATCATGGAACGGGTGTTGTCATTGGTGAAACTTCTGTCATTGGTAATAATGTAAAAATGTATCAAGGAGTTACGCTTGGAGCCAAGAGCTTTCCATTGGACGAAAACGGAAATCCTATCAAAGGCATTGTTCGACATCCAAAAATTGGAAATAATGTGATTATTTATTCCAATTCTACTATTCTGGGAAATATTACTGTTGGAGATGGTGCAGTGATTGGCGGAAATCTCTGGGTTGATAAGGACGTCCCGGCTGGTGCGAGATTATCACAGGATAAAAACTTGAATTTTTGATTTTTATTTTTCAATGAAAAAATCTTTGCAAACTGCTGGTAAAAAATTGAATATAGCTTCTGTTGAAGAATTTCCTATGATTGCTAAAACTTTTCAAGGATTGGAAGAAGTTTTGGCAGAAGAGCTTACTTCAATTGGTGCCAGTAATGTTCAAATACAACGCCGAGCAGTCAGTTTTACAGGAAATAAAGCCTTGATGTACAAAACAAATTTACATTGTCGAACAGCCTTACGTATTTTGAAGCCAATTTTTACCTTTGATGCTAATGATGCTGACGAAGTATATGAACAGATAAAAAAATTTGAGTGGAGTCAATTAATGACAGTTGAAAATACATTTGCCATTGATGCAACAGTATTTTCAGAAGAATTTACACATTCAAAATATGTAGTTTACAGAGTAAAAGATGCTATTGCCGACTGGTTTATGGAACGTTATCATCGTCGTCCGAGTGTTTCAGTTACCTCGCCACAATTAATGTTTAATATTCATATTGCTGGCCGTCATTGCACCCTTTCATTGGACAGTTCTGGAGAATCGCTTCACAAACGTGGTTATCGTGTTGCACAAACTGAAGCTCCTATTAACGAAGTGCTGGCAGCAGGAATGTTGTTATTGGCTGGCTGGCATGGGCAATCCGATTTTCTCGATCCCATGTGCGGATCTGGTACATTGCTTATAGAAGCTGCCTTGATAGCATTAAATATGCCACCAGGCATTTTCAGACCTTCTTTTGCTTTTGAAAAATGGTCAGACTTTGATAAGGAACTTTTTGATGAATTGTACAATGATGATTCGCAAGAAAAAACTTTTGAACATAAAATTTATGGTTCAGATATTTCCGCAAGAGCTATAAAAATTGCAGAACAAAATGTAAAAAGCAGCGGACTTTCAAAATATATTCAGTTAAAAATTGCTCCTCTTGAAAAACTTGAACCGCCATCTTCACACTGCTTTATTGTGACCAATCCTCCTTATGGTGAACGACTTCCGTCAAAGGATATTTTTGATTTATATGCTTCTTTAGGTTCCATTTTGAAGCACAAGTTTAGTGGAAATACTGCCTGGATAATTAGTTCCAATGAAGAAGCTTTGAAAAAAATTGGTTTAAAACCATCGAAACGATTTCAACTGCTCAATGGACCTTTGGAATGCTGGTTTCAACAATATGAACTTTTCGCAGGAAAGCGTAACGAATATTTGCAAAAAAAGAATGCATAAATTCTATTTATTTTTATAGCTGATTGATTATCAATAAAATTATTCTCCTTTCGAGAAAGAAAAGAATTTTCCGCAGTTTTTGTTTTTGAGAATAAAAAAAATGATTTACTTTTGTAGTTGTTTAATGCCCAGATGGCGGAATTGGTAGACGCGCTGGTCTCAAACACCAGTGGATTCACCTCCATGCCGGTTCGATCCCGGCTCTGGGTACTTTTGAAAAGCTCAATTAGTTGGTAATCAATTGTTGAGCTTTTTTATTTTCTCTATTTGCACCACATAGTAATTTGTTCCTTTTCCTTATTTTGCCATATTATTCCCTTAATTTCCTGTTGTTTAAGCTAATGCCTAACCGCTATCATATATAATATTTTTTGTATCTTTGCAAGAAAAAGTCATGAAAATATTAAAAACCTATCCACATTTTGACCGAATTGCAATTCAGCAAGCGATAATTCTTTGTTAATCTCTCGAAGTTGAGCTTTTTGTTCCGCATTTAAAGCAGCTCCATTCCGAACAAAATTCTTGTAATATTTTTCCAGCAAACGATTTTGTTCAAAACTCAAACCCAACTTGTCCTTTTGTTCATAAAGCGTTTTAATTCTTTTAAAAAGTGCTTCATTGAGATATAAATTATCGTTATGTTCCGTGAGTTGTGGTGTGATTTGTTCAGCAATGGCCTCCATTTGCTCATTTGAATCTGTGGAATAAAGATTGAAGAAGACATACGAAACTTTTTTGAGCAATTCGCCACTATAATCCAGTGCAGCTACTGTATTATCAAAAGTAGGAGCTAATTTGTTGGTAGCAATTTTATCAATTTCATTTTGATGTTGTTTAATTCCTGCCTGAAAAGCAGGAAGATAATGTTCAGTTTTGATCTTGTCGAAAGGAGGAACCCCAAAAGGAGTTTTGTAATTCTGAAAGAAAGGATTTTCACCGTTCGCATAATTTGTTAACAACGTATTCATTATCAAAAATAAAATAAAATATAACTTTTTCATATTCAACATTTTTCAGAAGGAAATACATCACGAAGATAAATATTAGCATAAGAGAATAAAGAAAGTCTTTTAAAAATTCAATGCTAGCACTTTGGCTTTATCTTTCTCCATTTGTTCAATTAATTCCTCCACATTATTGAATTTTATTTCGTCTCTTAATCGCTGGATAAATTCAATTTTCAATATTTCCTGATAAATATTTTTGTCAAAATCAATAATATGAACTTCAATGAAAAGTTGATGACTATCGTCAAAAGTGGGGCGAAAACCAATATCCATCATTCCTTTATAAAATATTTCATTGTATTTTACCCGAACAGCATATACGCCAACGGCTGGCAATAATTTATCACTATCAAGTGGCTCAAGATTTGCCGTTGGAAAACCCAGTGTGCGACCGACTTTGAAACCATTTTTCACTTTCCCCGAAAACGAGTACGGATAAGTTAGCAATCGATTGGCAAGATCAATGTCACCTCTTTCCAATGCTTTCCGAATAATGGAAGAACTCACGTGTACCAACTCTGGAGTTGAATAACGTTCTGCTCGCACAACTTTGATCCCCAATTCTTCGCCATATTTTTGATATTCTTCAAATCCTTCTGCTCGATTATGCCCAAAACGATGATCGTATCCCACCAATAAAGTCTGAACATGAAACAAATCACGAAGAATGTCTTTTAAAAACTCATAAGCTGAAAGTTCTGATATTTCTCTGGTAAAATTCAACACCGCACAAATATCCACACCTGTAGTAGAAAGTTGTTCCATTTTTTCTTCAAAAGTGGTTAACAGTTTTGGTTGAAAATCAGAATGTAAAACTTTTCGTGGATGAGTGTCAAAAGTAATAACTACACTCGGTAATTGTTCTTCGTGAGCGATGGCTTTCAATTTTTCAATTAAAAACCGATGGCCTACATGCACACCATCAAAAAAACCTACAGTAGCCACACATGATGGAAAAGAATTTGGAAAAGGAGAATTTATGATTTGCATAATAATTCAATGTTTTATTTCAACCGTTAATGGCTCAAATATAAAAGTGGAAGGCTGAAGTAAAAAGTTTAAATCTTCTCCCTCTTTTACTAGATGAGTCTGAATACCTAATTTACTGGCTTCCTCAATGTTTATAATGCCATCATCCAGAAACAAACATTCATGAGGCTGTAATTTAGCTTCTTGCAAAACAACCTTGAAAATTTCTGGATCTGGTTTTGTTAAACCTAATTCATACGAGAAAAAACATTTGTCAAAAAAATCTTCCAGTCGTTGACCCTTCCACTGAAAAAAATTCTTTTTACAATAATCTATGTGAATGGCATTGGTATTGCTCAAAAGATAAAGTTTGAATCTTTTTCGTAAATCCAACAATAATTGAAGCCGCTCAGGCGGAATATCAACCAAAAAAGAGCAAAAAGCTTCATCTATTTGTTCGTCTGTTAACTCTTGAGGTGTAAATTTTCGTATTTCATTCCTAAATTCTTCAGGTGAAATTTCTCCTTTTTCAAATTGAAGTAAAAAACCTGCTGGAAGATAATCATTCAAAAATTTTTCAATTCCATTCACACCCAATGAATGAAAATTTCTAATGCATCTGTCCCTGTCTAAATCTAGCAAGACACCACCCAGATCAAAAATGATGGCCTTTATATTTTTAAATGATTTCATTGTTCAGTAAAATGAAGATAATTTTTTTTGAATAGCAAAATTTATTATTTTTGTAATTGCTTTACAAAGATACATTTTTTAAAGGAATATTGGGCCCATAGCTCAGTCGGTTAGTAGCACCTGACTCATAATCAGGGGGTCGCTGGTTCAAGTCCAGCTGGGCCCACAAAAAATAAAAGAGACTGTACATCACCAAAATGTACAGTCTCTTTTTTTAAAATTTTCCTTATTTTCACTTGGGTTGCCAATAACATCTTTTAGGTGATTCTATGGCACCTTCAGCTTTCAGCTCGTTCATGGCTTTGTCCACCGCTTTTTTATCCAGACCGGTCAACTCTACAATTTTGCTTGCATTCACCGGTTCCCCAGCCTTTTTCATGGCTTCCAATACTAATGCTTTTGCATCCATAACTTTATTTTTTAGTTTCTTAATAAACACAAGATTATGGCAAATTGTTTTTTAGAATAAAAAATAATTTTTTATCCGATTGTCATCAAAATTAACTCTTTTTTGTAAATTTGTCATTAAGATTATTGAAAAATTCTTTAATCGGTCAGCATCCATTTAGGTCTCTGTTCCTTTGAAAAAGTTTGTTTTATGGTTTCTAATAAAAATATCTCCCCTTATAACAGAATATGACTCAAAATTACTTGAAAGCGCTTTCAAAAAACAAAATAAAACTAATTTCCCGTCTTCAACAAAAAAAGTGGAGAGATGAATTAGGTTGTTTCCTTGCCGAAGGGACAAAATTAGTTACAGATTTAAGTACTTCTTTCAAAGGCATGTTGTTGGTAGCTACTCCTGATTGGTTAAAAAATCACTTACCTATTCAAGCAGAAGAAACTCTTATAGTAACAAGCGAGGAATTTAAAAAAATTTCTACACAAAAAACACCTCAAGGAGTATTGGCTATTTTTAAAAAAAAAGAAACTAAATGGTCGTTCCTTGAAATTTCTTCTCAATTATGCTTTGCTTTGGAAGATATACAAGATCCAGGCAATTTAGGTACTATTATACGCGTAGCTGATTGGTTTGGCATTTCAAATATATTCTGCTCTGAACATTCTGCTGATGTTTATGGGACAAAAGTTGTTCAGGCTACGATGGGAGCATTAGCACGAGTTCAGGTTCATATCGTTCATTTACCTGATTTCCTCATTGAAAGTAAGAAATATCAAATACCTCTGTATGGTACTTTCCTTAAAGGTGAAAATATTTTTACAACTTCACTTACCCCGGAAGGGATCATTGTGTTGGGCAATGAAGGTAATGGTATTTCGTCTGTACTGGAAAATATTATTCCAACTCGTCTGACTATTCCATCTTATCCATCAGAAAATTTCACTTCTGAATCATTGAATGTGAGTGTGGCTGCAGGAATTGTTGCAGCCGAATTCAGAAAAAGACTTATGATTCACAAAGGAATTTGAATGAAATTTGAAGGATAAAAAATTATAATCCTTCAAAATTATCCATTGGAAATTCTTCTCCATTATTATTTTCAGTGGATTTTTTCTTTTGAGATGCTGGCTTCATGTTTCCAAAATTGTAGGAAATAGTTAATCCTGCCATTCGTCCATGAAAATAAGATTCTGTTTGTTGATAAAAATCTTCTCCCCAAGTAGTAGAACGCATTTTTCGCGAATTCAATAAATCACGCACCATTAAGCTCAGGTTTAATTTACGGTCCATAAATGTTTTTCTTAATCCCAGATCAATCGAATATCTTTCTTTTCTTTTCCCTTGGCTTATAATGGTTGGCGAAGAATAATTTCCAGAAATTTGAGCAGAAAAAGTTTTAGCTAATAAAACATTGGCGATCACTCTTGCATTCCATGAAAAATCTTCCTGTGACGGAATATGACAAATTGTATTATATGGACTTATATAGGTAGCAGAATCCAATTTGTTAAAATATAGATTTAGAGAAGAAGTTAAATTCAAAACATTTGAAAAATTATCCTTCACAACTACTTCCAAACCTGAATTTTGAGTTTTTGTAATATTTAGATAGGTGTTTTCCATGTTGTTTCCATGCATGTATCGCACATTTTGTATCACATTGTTTCTTGAACGATAATAAGCAGAAAATGACAATGAATGATAATACCAATTTTTCAAATAATTCAATTCATAAGAAGAAGAAAACTGGGGTTTAAGCTCAGGATTGCCAAAGGAAATATTAGTGGAATCTGTATAATCGCGGAAGGGATTAATCATTCTTCCTCGCGGTCTGTCCACTCTACGGGTATAATTCAACTGGATTTCCCCATTTTGGGGGAGCGTATAAGAAATATATATACTTGGGAAAAGCTGAAAATAAGTTTGTGGATCCAATTGAGCTATTGAATCATAAGTTTCATTAGTAATTTGTTTCCACATGTACTCTGCTCTCACCCCCCCTTGAAGGCTTAAACGATTAAAACGGCCTCCATAAGTTACATATGCAGCATGAATCTGTTCGTCATAATCAAAATTATTATAATAAGAAGGAATGTTAGCTCCCTGCTGTAAATTATCTACTCCTGAGACCAAACTGTTTCTACTTTGAATTCTGCTTTGCCAGCCTGCTTCCAATTTATTATTTTCTGTAAATTTATTAGTATAATCCACTTTAAAATTCCAATTATTATTCTGGTTATCGGAATTTTGAGTAATATCACTGGTGGCTTGTTCTAAACTATCTTCCCGTTGAATAAATTGCTTTTCTGAATTTCTATCATGATTAGAATAAGTAAGGCTTGCTATTAAATTAGTTCCTTTTTTATCAAAATCATGTTGATAATCCAGTGTTAAATTATAACTCGGATGAGTACCTTTTTCAAAAGTATTTCGACTATAATCACGAATGGTATACTGATAAATAGGACTTGTCAATAAATAATCCAAAAAATTGGAAGAATTTTCTTTTTGATACATACTAAAACCCGAAATTCCAATCGAATTTTTATCAGTTAAATGAAAATCAGCGCCCGCTCGCAAAAACAAACCATCAAAGGAATGATTCATTGCATTATTTTGCGATAACAAAGTGGTATCCATCGCTAAATAACTATAACGACGATTCCAACCTCCGCCTTTCATGTTCATTGAGCGATAACCAATGTTGGCATAAGCATCAACTTTGCTACTAGAATAATTAAAATTTCCACCTAAAGTTTTGCCTAGTTTAGCATTTTCAGGATACATAAGTCCTGCTGAAAGACTTCCATAATATCCAGCTTTACGATTTTTTTTCAATACCAGATTAATAATTCCTGCTGTTCCTTCAGGATCGAATTTGGCAGAAGGATTGGTAATTATTTCGATAGATTCAATACTTTCAGCAGGCATTTGTTGAAGTACTTGTGCTCGATTTTCAGTCGTCAAACCAGCAGGTTTACCATTAATCCATACTTCTACATTTGAATTGTTTCGTAACGAAATATTACCTTCATTATCCACATCAACAGAAGGAATATTTTGCAAAACTTCAGTAGCCGAACCTCCTGCAGAGGCAATATTTTGATCCACACTAAATACTTTTTTATCAATATCAAATTTCATTTGAAAACCTTGAGCTACTACTTCAACCTCTGAAAGAAATTTTGTTTCTTCTTTTAAAGAAATAATTCCTAAATCAATGGAGCTTTTATCTATATTTATTTGTTTATCAACAGGTTGATAACCAATCATGCTGATACGAATGAGATATTTTCCTTTTACATCAGTAACCATATTAAAATTTCCATTTTTATCGGTAGCTACACCAACTAAAGGTAAACTGGACCCTACTTGATAAAGAACAACATTTACAAATTCAAGGGGTAGTTGAGTGGATTCTTCTACAACTTTTCCTTTAATATTAACCGAGGCAAATAAAGAACTACTTAATAATACTAACAAAACAACATTTAAAATCCTTCTTTTCATATAGTTATTTTCTATTATTATGCTAAAATGATACTGTCAACAAAAATTCATCTGTAGGTAAATTATTTTGAAATAATTCATTTTATTGCTACAGGTTTATTCCAAATTTTTCCCCATTTAGTTTTAAGTTAAAAACAAAATTAACAATTATATTTTTTGACTTTAAAAATGGAAATAAGTTTAATGGATACGATGTTGTTAATTGTTAAAAAAAGAAAAACACTTTTTAATATTAATCCAACTGCTAATTAATGAATTGAAAATGGATTATTTATATCATTGTTATATAGATTTTAATTTGTGATTATACAAACTATTCTTGAAATAAAGCTATTGCGAATAAAATATTTATAATTTTTTTCTCCATTGAGAAAACACTAAAATATTATGCAACCGATTTTTAAACTTTATATAAAATCCGCAACTAAAAATCTTGTTTGAGAAAAATTAAATTTTTAGTTAAACCTTAAAGATTTTTATTTTGTATTTGGTTTTAGCAAATTTACTTCCTCTTGTTTTTCAATCTATTAACGAAATTATTTAAGTAAAAGATGATATTTCTTTCTTGGATACAATTTTAATACCTAACTTCTACCCTGTTTTTATCTATTTTGATGGGCAGCAACATAAAGGGGATGGTTGATAATGTCGTCAGTACATTTTTTACCATAAAGTATTAGTAAGAAATATGCCAGCAAAAACTATTGTAACGGTAATTGTACCTTAACATCCCTTCCACCAAATTAGTTGGTTAATTGTTTTGTAAACGGATTACTGATAAGCTGGGCTGGGAAATTTATTCCGCAAAACGAATGGTTTTTGTCGAAAAGAATGTAATTTTGAATATTGGTGTTAAATTTTTGCTTCGATAAATGATTTTTTTTATCTGCGGATATAAGGTTATTTAAAAATTCATAAATCATCTCTTTCAACTCAATTCTAGCATTCTTTGTATCGGTTTAATAGCTTTTTTTCTTATTTCTTCTTCCACCAAAACTTCAGGACTTTCATTTAAAAGGCATTTATATACTTTTTCAAGGGTATTTAATCGCATAAAATTACATTCGTTGCAAGCACAAGTACTATCATTTGGTGGAACAGGAATGAATTGTTTATCAGGGTTTTTCTTTTTCATTTGGTGTAAAATTCCCGATTCAGTGGCTATTAAAAATATTTTTTTATCGGACACAGTGGCAAAATTCAACAAAGCCTGGGTGCTGCCAATATAATCAGCCATCATCAAAACAGGTTTGGTACATTCCGGATGAGCCAACACAAGAGCTTCTGGATACTCCTTTTTCAACTGAATCAACTTTTCAAGCGAAAATTGTTCGTGCACATGACAAGCTCCATCCCATAACAACATTTGTCTTCCAGTGATGCTATTGATATAATTTCCTAAATTACGGTCAGGTGCAAAAATAATTTTTTCATCCTTAGGAAAAGATTCCACAATTTTTCTGGCGTTAGAAGAAGTTACAATCACATCACTCAAAGCTTTTACAGCAGCAGTAGTATTTATATAAGAAATAACCATATAACCAGCATGATTTTTTACAAAATTTTCAAATTCATCAACAGGGCAACTGTTAGCTAACGAGCAACCAGCATTGATATCTGGAATCACCACTTTTTTATCAGGACAAAGAATTTTTGCTGTTTCGGCCATAAAATGAACACCACACAATACAATGATAGCAGCATCTGTTTTAGCTGCCCATTGTGCTAATGCTAAGCTGTCACCTACACAATCAGCTATATCTTGAATATTGGCTTCCTGGTAATAATGAGCCAAAATAATAGCGTTTTTTTCTTTTCTCAAAAAATTGATTTTTTCTATTAATTCTTCCTTTTTCATCCGTAAATAATTTTATTAAGTCATAAATTCAAGTAATTAATGCAACTTTTTCAGAGAGAATGAAAGACTAAACTTCAACAAAAGAAAATTATTGAAAAATTTAATCCCTTTTCAGTCTTTGTATTTTTTCAGGATTTCCAACAATTCTTTTGTTCCTTCGCTGGCTCCTTTTTGAATAACAGTTACATTAGACGAAGTAATGTTTACCTCTTTGGGATCAATTAAAAAAATGGGCGTGCCTGGTTTTACATAATGAATTAGACCTGCTGCTGGATAAACCTGCATCGAAGTACCAATGATAACAAAAATATCAGCTTCGGAAACAATTTTGATGGCTTTTTCAATTTCCGGTACAGGCTCGCCAAACCATACCACGTGCGGTCGCAATTGATAACCTTTTGGGCATTTATCACCAACATGAATTTCGAGATGATCAGGACTCAATTCATAAACTTCCTGACCAGGTCCAGTAGATCTTACTTTCATCAGTTCACCATGTAAATGAACCACATGGCTACTTCCAGCTCTCTCATGGAGATTATCAATATTCTGTGTGATAATATGTACCTCAAAATCTTTTTCCAACTCTGCCAATGCATAATGTCCTGCATTTGGCTTGGCAGCCAGTAACTGTTTGCGACGTTCATTGTAAAAATTTAGTACCATTTCAGGATTTCGCATAAATCCTTCGGGTGTGGCTACATCCTCTACCCGATGTTGTTCCCAGAGCCCGCCAGCATCGCGAAAAGTGGATAGTCCACTTTCGGCACTCATGCCTGCTCCTGTTAAAACTGCAATGTTTTTCATTTTTTATATGTTATTAATTTTTATTTAAAATTTTTCCATTAAAAACAAATATTCAAAATGTTTATTATCATGATGAGCCCATTCGTTGGTCCAACACATATTACTCATTACATTTTTTCTATAATCAATTTCAATGGATTTTAGCAATTTCCCAAAAGAAAGTACAATATCCATCAAATCTTTTTTGGTTGCTCTGCCGCCAGAACTGTAAGAAAGAAGAATATAACGAGCCTGCGTATTTTTGATTAACTTTTGCAATGCTTCCATTGCAAGATAATTTCCATTTTTATTTTTTCTGAATTCTTCAAAAACAGAGCCTGATAATAAATCTTTGCTATCTAATCGCCTGTTGACTTTTCCAAAAAGCGTTGGCTGATCGTTAAGAATTACAGTTGTCCAGATATGATAATAGGCAGCATACCTCACTCTGCTGGGCGGCATTTTTTCATTATTGGAACCATAAGGCGGATCAAAATAAGCAAAATCGAAAGATTTTTCGGAAATGGTTTCAAAAATATCTTTTCGGGAAACAGTATTTTCAGAAATGATTTTAAATCGTGCAGGTAATTTTAATTTTAAATCATGATATGAGCGCCGCGACCATGTAGAAAGATAAGCTGCATAATGTCCAATAGTATTATCAACGGCATCAAGTGCATAAATAAGACTGGTCAGTAGAACACATTTATCTTCCCAATTCAAATTTAATCTGTCAATTTCATTGCGAATAGCGTCTAATTTTTGGGTATTTTTTCGCTGAAAAGGTCGTTTGCTGCTGGCTTCATCAGCTGCATAGTGTTCTGTAAACCAGCCATCATAACCTTTCAAACTGTTTAAATAATCCAGGAGTTGCTGGTAATAAGTATCACTACCTTTTGATTTGAGATAGCAAGTAGCAAAAACTTCTGACCAAACTGCAATATCATTGGAAGTAGTATTGTAACCTGACTGAGCGAATGCCTGAGAAACTCTCGTAGTACCGCTAAAACCGTCGAGTACCTTTTTTACCTCTTTTAATTCAGAAAGAATCTGCAAAATGCAAGGAATGATTTTTAATTTTGAACCAACATATTTTATTCCTTCTGTTTTGATTTCAGGCATTTATTTATCGCACAAATTAAATAAGAAAATTTTCTACAAAAAGGAGAAGAGAATTACATTTCTTCTATTTCCACATTTTCCTCCTCAATTTTCAGGTTTTCAATGATAAAGTTTTGACGTTCAGAAGTGTTTTTTCCCATATAAAATTCCAATAATGCAGCAGAAGCATCTTCCTTTTTAAGTGTTACCCGTTCCAGCCGCATATCTTCTCCAATGAAATTTTTAAATTCATCAGGAGAAATTTCACCTAATCCTTTGAATCGCGTTATTTCTACTTGATCACCCAAACGAGCAATAGCAGCTTTTTTTTCTTCTTCTGAATAACAATAAATTGTTTCTTTTTTATTTCTTACTCTGAAAAGTGGTGTTTGAAGAATATATAAATGTCCTTTTTTGATGAGTTCAGGAAAAAATTGAAGGAAAAAAGTAATCAACAGCAGGCGAATATGCATTCCATCTACATCCGCATCAGTAGCAAGGATAATTTTATTGTAACGCAGTCCATCAATGCCATCTTCAATATTTAAAGCCGCTTGCAATAGATTAAATTCTTCATTTTCATAAACAATTTTTTTGGTAAGTCCATAACAGTTTAATGGCTTGCCTCTCAAGCTGAAAACAGCCTGCGTATTGGCATCTCTGCTTTTGGTAATAGAACCGCTTGCCGAATCGCCTTCCGTAATAAAAATACATGATTCTTCCGTATTTCCTTTTGTATCGTTATAATGAATCCGGCAATCGCGTAATTTTCGGTTATGCAAGCTGACTTTTTTTGCCCGTTCACGTGCTATTTTGGTTATACCGGCAATGGCTTTCCTTTCTTTTTCTGATTCTTGAATTTTCTGGAATAAAATATCTGCCGTTTCAGGATTACGGTGCAAATAATTATCCAGTTCCTTTTTAACGAAATCAGAAATAAATTTATTGATAGAAACACCATCTGGTGCCATGTCCCGAGAGCCAAGCTTGGTTTTTGTTTGCGATTCGAATACAGGTTCTTCAACGCTTATGGCTATAGCTGCTACAATGCCGTTTCGAACATCAGCCAACTCCATATTTTTAGAATAAAATTCCTTGATGGTACGTGCCACTGCTTCACGAAAAGCACTTTGATGAGTTCCTCCCTGTGTGGTATGCTGACCATTTACAAAGGAATAATATTCTTCACCATATTGATTGGTATGTGTAAAAGCAATTTCAATATCTTCGCCTATTAAATGAATGAGAGGATAAAGGGGTTGAGACGTCAGATTTTCATTCAGTAAATCACTCAAACCATTACGGGAAGAAATTTTTTTCCCGTTAAAAACAAGAGTGAGTCCAGTATTCAGATAAGCATAGTTTCGCAACATGGCTTCTACAAATTCTTCCTTGTAAACATAGCCATCGAACATTGTTCGATCGGGAACAAAAATCGTAAGTGTCCCACGTTCGCCTTCGTCAGGAACAATTCCGCTATCGCTTACCAGTTTCCCTTGACTGAATTCTGCCCGACGAGACTGACCTTCTCTAAAGCTTTGAACAATAAAAGTAGAAGAAAGTGCGTTAACAGCTTTCATGCCGACACCATTCAATCCAACCGATTTTTTAAAAGCTTTTGAATCATATTTTCCACCTGTATTCATTATAAAAATAGCTTCTACCATTTTTCCCAAAGGAATTCCACGTCCATAATCGCGTACTTGCACTACACCGTCTTGAATTTGGACTTCAATAGTTTTACCAGCACCCATTCTGAATTCATCAATGCTATTGTCCAAAACCTCTTTCAGCAGAACATAAATTCCATCATCAGGGTGCGAACCATCACCGAGTTTTCCAATGTACATTCCTGGACGACGACGAACATGTTCCAAGCCTTCCAGCGTGATAATGGTGCTATCGCCGTAATCAACCAATAGATCTTTTTCTAAAATTTCTTCCATATTGATTAAAAAATCAAAAACAATCTCTTGAATTTTAAAAATTTTCTTTAAAAATTATTTTATTGAAGCTGATTTTTAAATTTAAGATGATAGTAATTCTTGTTTCAGAGCAAATCTAACTCTGATTATTTGTACAAAAATAAGAAATTTCTGGGATATTTTAAAAAAATATTGCTTCTAAAGCTCTTTTGCTGATTTTTTATCAAACGATTTAATTATAAGATTTTGATTTTTTCTTCAAAATTCTTTACTTAGAAACTCGTAACTTATTTTACCTCTTGCACCCTGAACTATGTTTTTTTATTATCAATGCCTGAAATAAGTTGATTACTTTGAAATAATATGACGTTACTTTTACAAATAAACAATTGAATACTTTTTAAAAAAGGGGCTTCCCCAACCCCCCTACTTACTCCTTTGGAAAATGTTTAATTTTTTTAATTATTTCGGCGATTTTACTTTACTTTAATTGTATTAACAAGATCAAAATTTCTCTACAAAAAATCTTCTTTTCTCTCGCAAACTCATACCTTGTACTTTGAATCTCGCAACTCTCCAAACTCCAAACTTCAGATTTTCAACTATTCTTGAATCATTTTTTTATTTTATAAGCTACTTGGGATCAAAGTCGTTTCATTTCTTTCTCGCCAGCCCCAGTTCCTTTGTATTTGCTTTTTGCAGTATTGAAATTGTAGCGGACAGTCAGCTCTAATTGACGTGTATCGTAGTGATTGATTTGAAGCAAATTCATCTGATGATTGTAAAGCAAATTACCGTCCTTGCGTTTGTATAGCAAATCATTACCTTTCAATTCTACACGAAGACTGTTGTTGAGAAACGACTTGGTTATTCCTACGTTTAATACATATTGATTTTCTGTCAAGTACACGTTTTGATAATTTCCTTTGCCTTGATAATGGGCATCAAACGTAAGTAAATACTCCTTTGGCAGCCGAAACGAATTATTGAGCGAAACAATCGGCAACGGTTTATTGAGTTTTATCGGTTCGTTGTTGGTGGTAATGGTGAGCCATTGTTTTATGAATCCGACACTAAGTTGAGGTATCCAAATTCCAAACGTTGGCGAAGCAATGAAAAACGTCGTCAAACTTGGCAATTCTTCCAAATTCTTGTATGCAATGACGGAAACGGCGGGATTTGTTTCCAACTGTTCTGTCCAGTAAATAATAGCATCCTTTTCGTTGGTATAACTAACCATCACTTGCAAAAATTTCCATGCACTTACCAAAGTTAAGTTGTGAACTACCGTTGGTTTCAGGAAAGGATTGCCGGTTTGCAGGGTAAAACGATTTCCATAATATACATTGCTGCTCAATTGACGATAAGTCGGGCGTTCTGTTTTTTTCGTGTAGCTCAATTGTAAATTTACATTTTTAATTTGCGCCCCACATGAAACATTTGGAAACCACTGATGATAACGTCGGCTTTCTTCTTCGCTAAGAATGTCGTTGATGAAATATTCGGAATTGACGTTTTCGTAACGCAATCCTGCTCCAATATTGGCAATTGATATTTTTCGGGAATATTCCGCAAAAAAACTGTTGTTTTCTTCGTGTATGGTCGTATTGGAAGAAGGAACGATATTCTGTTCCGTCAAATATTCGTCGGTACGATGCGTATTGGTATATTCGTTGCCCAATGAGAACTGTCCGCCCAGCAGCGGATAAGTTAAAATCAGCTTTTCGGCAATTAATCGGTTTTCTACATTGTTTTCAGAGTTAACCTTTCGATTGTCATATTCTTGACTCGTTTCGGTTGTTTCAGATGACGAATACTGCTTGTTGGTATAAAAATCAGCATTAAAATCGATATTCAAATTGCCAAAACTTCCGTTATAGTATCCATTGAGACGATGGGCTGGCTTGTTGTGAGCAGCACCGGTATCCTCGCTACTCCATTTGTCATAGAAAATATTGTCGGCATAAACAGTGCTGTTCATTGTGGAAGCCCATTTATTGGAGAGAAAAGCATTATGCGTATATTTTATTCCGGCATAGTGCTTTTGAGAAAATTCGTAGTTTGCACCTGCAATACCGGTCAAAGTATGGGAAGTTCCGCTTGAATAAAGTGTATTTTCCTGTCTCCAAAGTGTATCAACATAGGTTTCTTGCCACATTTTGCTGTCCTGAAGGGAGGAGTTTTTGTAGTATTTTAACGTTCCAAACACATCCCAACCATCCTTTCGATAATTCATGTTCAATTGCTCTGTCAAATCGGTATTTTGTGATTGATTGTAGCCGGAGCGCAAGTCAAAGCCAAAACCGTCACCGGCTTTACGTACGGTATAAATGCGGATAACTGCCTTCACCGAAGCATCGTAGCGAGCACCGGGATTGGTAACAATTTCCACGTCTTTGATATCTGCCGAATTCAGGTTGTCCAATTCGGAAACATCACGCATCTCACGGTTGTTGATATAGATTTTTGCTTCCCCCTTTCCAAAAACCGAAAAAACACCATCGTCACCAGTGAGCAGAGGAAGTCGTTTGAGTACATCGTTGGCCGTCCCAGCGCTACTGAGTACCGAATTTTGCACTGTCGCCACTAACGCATCATTTTTGAGTTGAATTTTGGGCAAACTTTTTTGCACTACCACTTCGTTTAAAAGCCGTGATTCTACTTTTAATGTAATAGTTTGACCTGATATAGCGGGTACGGTTTGTGTTTCGTAGCCAATAAAAGAAATTTTGAGAAAACCTTTTTCAGTGCCATTGGCTGTGAGTGAAAATTCTCCGTTTTTGTTGGTGATGGTTCCCGATACAAGCGCACTGTCAGGCAATGAATACAATACAACATTGGCAAATTCGATGGGTTGCTGATTTTCATCCATTACTTTTCCTTGAATGTTGGTTGCGGTCAAATAATTGGTAATTAAAATTATACAGCTTATGACAAAAACGAATTTCTTTGAGATCATGAAGATTTCTCTATTTTGTTAAAAAAATATTTTACAAAAGTAAAATAAATTATTGAACCTGTTTTTAACTACTATCCAATATTTGCTTAATCAGTCTTAACCAAAAAATATCTATTTTAGAATTATATCTTTTTCCAAAGGGAAAATAATGCCAGTAAAATAAAATTATTATAATGTTTAATGCTTGACTGACCTAATCTATCCCTTTTCTAAAAAAATCTTTCAGATTTTACATTTATTTTGTTTTGCTTTTTAATGATAATGAAAAGAGAGATGTTATTTGATTTTCTTAACTTGTGATTTTCAAAATTTAATTGGATATTTGCGTAAAATTTGATTCGGGTTATGAAAAAAGCTGTAAATTTCTTTCTTTGTTTAATGTCCTTGTTTCTGCTTTTCTCTTCTTGCAGTGATAGAAAAACTTACGCTGAGCTTTTAAAAGATGAGAAAAAAATTATCGCTGATTATATTGAACGAAATAATATCCAAGTGGTCACTACTTTCCCTAAAATAAACGAATGGGGAGAAAAAGTCTATGTAAAAACTGCTAGTGGCTTGTATTTTCACCTGGTTAATCCGGGTGATACTTCTGCAAATGCTGATACGGTAGCACAAAACGATTTGGTAATCGTTCGCTATATTCAATATACTTTAACTGTACCTGCTGATACTATTTCAAACTGGAATACTATTGATTATCCATATCCTTTTACTTTTAATTATTTGGATTATTCTCAAGCATGTCAAGCTTTTCACGAAGCGGTCTCCTATATGAAACGAAATGATTCAGAAGCAAAAATCATTGTGCCTTCTAAAATTGGCTTTAGTGAATATATGAATAGTGTTACTCCATTAGGTTATGATTTAAAAATCAAGATTCAAAAGTATTGAGAACAGAAATTAATCAGTGAGTTTTTATAATTTTTTTTATTATGCCGTTAATTAAATCAATTTCAGGAATTCGTGGAACAATAGGTGGTAGAGCAGGAGAGGGCTTAACACCGGTTGATATTGTTCGCTTTACTGCTGCTTATGCTACTTTCATAAAGAAGAGTCAGTGTGAAAATTTTTCAAAGAAAATTATAGTTGGACGCGATGCTCGCATCTCAGGTGAGATGGTTTATCATTTGGTGGCTGGAACATTGGCTGGTCAAGGTCTGGATGTCGTAAATATTGGATTGGCAACAACTCCTACCACTGAGCTGGCAGTAATACAGGAAAAAGCTTTGGGTGGAATAATTCTTACTGCAAGTCACAATCCGATGGAATGGAATGCTTTGAAACTTCTTACCAGCAAAGGTGAATTTTTAAGTGCTGCTGAAGGAGAGGAAGTATTAAAAATTGCTGCTAACGAAAATTTTGATTTTGCCACTGTTGAATATTTGGGGAAAATTTCTGATGATTTTACTTTTTTGCAGAAACATATTGATAATATCCTGTCACTGGATTTAGTAGATGTTGATGCTATAAAAAAAGCTGATTTTACTGTTGCTATAGATGCAGTAAATTCGGTGGGAGGGATAGCAGTGCCAGCTTTACTGAAAGCTTTGGGAGTAAAAAAAATTATCAAGCTCAATTGTGAACCGACAGGGATATTTGCACACAATCCCGAACCGCTTCCCGAACATTTGTCTGAAATCTCCTCGCTGGTAAAAGAAACCAAAGCTGACGTAGGTTTTGTAGTTGATCCAGATGTAGACCGACTGGCTATCGTTTGCGAAGACGGCAGCATGTTTGGTGAAGAATATACGCTGGTGGCTGTAGCTGATTATGTCCTCCAAAACAAGCCTGGAAACACCGTTTCCAATCTCAGTTCTTCAAGAGCTTTACGAGATATCACTGAAAAATATGGTCAGCATTATTCAGCTTCGGCAGTTGGAGAAGTAAATGTGGTTGCCTTAATGAAACAAACAAATGCTGTAATTGGCGGTGAAGGTAATGGCGGAGTTATTTATCCTGCAAGCCATTATGGCCGCGATGCGTTGGTAGGTATCGCACTTTTTCTTTCTTATCTGGCAAAATCGAAAAAAACTGTGTCTGCATTGAAAAATGATTATCCTCAATATTATATTTCAAAAAATAAAATTGAATTGACTCCGTCTATTGATGTCGATAAAATTCTTGCAACCATTAAAAACAATTATCAACGGCAGTACGAAGTTAATGATATTGATGGCGTAAAAATTGATTTTCCTACCGGTTGGGTACATTTACGTAAATCGAATACTGAGCCGATTATCCGAATTTATGCTGAAGCAAAAACACAAGAACAAGCTGAAGCATTTGCCAAAGCCATTATGGAAGAAGTAAAAAGAATTGCTTTTGATGAAAAGTAAATAATTTAACCCATATTGCAGATTATCCGTTTCCCGATTGTTAAAAATAGTCAAAATTTAGATGTTTTTCCATAGAAATAAACTGTTTTTCCGCTAAAAATTGACCCTTTTGAGTTAATTTACTTTAAATTT
>JAGPGD010000062.1 GCA_018056165.1 Paludibacteraceae bacterium
AGATTTATGTAAAGAATATATTCCGCAAATTGAAATATCCGTTGATACAGATGGCTTTTCTGAGAATGAAAATGAGGCTGAGAATGAAAATGAGGCTGAGAATGAAAATGAGGCTGAGAATGAAAATTTAAGACAAGCCGAAGTAGAAATTTTAATTAAGGAGGATGTTATTGGAGCAATTAATAATAAACTAATAGATGGCAAAGATATTCTTTCTTATTTGGGAGTAAGCCAAAAGGAAATTCTTGAGAAAAAATTTGAAGATTGTATTAAAAAATATTCCATTCGCACAAAAAATCGACTAACTTCCGTTGGCTTTGATAATTTTGTGATTAATTATTTATTTGTCGAAAACCAGGCTCTATTAAAGATTAATGGTTTAGGAAAAAAGAGTTTAGAAGAGACTATAGATTTGAAAAATAAAATAAAAGAGGAATGCCTATATTTAATTAATTTACCCGAAAAGGATATAGCAAGATTAAATTTGATTCGCAAAAAAGTAGATATCATTCTAAATAGCTTTGTTGATGAATTTTATGAGATAAATAATCATTTGCCAATGTTTTGGATTTTGGAACAAAATCTCGTCACAAGCAAAAATCGCAATATTGACATTCTGCTAGACACATTCCCTGTTTTTCAAAATTACCAATCCAGAACATTGGATGATATTGCAGCAAAATATGATATAACAAGAGAAAGAATTAGACAAATACGGAACGACACATTTCACAATACATTTGAAATAACCAATGAAGTAATTGATTGTAAGAAAAATAGTGATTTAATCAAATACGCCAAATTGTTACAAAATAAAGATGATTGGAAATATATTTTAGAATTTTTACAGGGGAAAGAGGTTATAAACCAAGAATCATTTGAGATTCAAGAATTATTGAAAAAAGAACAATGCAATCTATCGGCTCTGTTTGTATTGCAAATCATTGCATATATTTTCAGGGATAAATACTTTCTTTTGGGCGGATTGAGCATATCAAATCAAAGTAAAAATAACACATTTCTAATCCGTAAAGAATTCGCAGACATTTTCAATTTTGAAAAATTTATTGAAGAATTTGCGAGCCATATTGCTGAAAATGAAACAGAATATGATTTAAATGTTGACGAGTTTTTATGTAATAATACGTGTTGGATTCATGGGATTGACCTGGATAAATTTGATAATATAGTTCACATTGTAAAAGAGATTATATTAAATGAATTTCACTTATATTCTAATCTTGACGGTTTAATTACGATTCCTTCAACGAAAGGAAGAAACCCCCGTGATGTGGTTTATGATATACTAAAAGTAAAAGGTGAACCAATGCACCTTTATGATATTTTTGTTGAGTTTAAGAAAATTATGCCAGAACATAAATACACACAAGAAGATAATCCAGATAGATTACGCCCCTATTTACAAAAGCACGAATCCATATCATACAGAAACAGAAAGAGCATTTACACACTAAAAGAGTGGGAACACATACGGACAGGAACAATACGTGATGCTATCATAAATTTTTTGGAAGATAAAGATTTACCACAATCAATAGATAATATTACAGAGTATGTTTTACTGCATTTCCCAGAAACAAACATTGCAAGTGTGCGAACAAGTATGTTTAATGATACACAAAAACGATTTTCGTTTTTTGGTAATGGACTGTTTGGATTAGTAAGCAAAGAATATCCTGCCGAATACAAAGAAATAAAACAGCAGGAAGGACAAAGAAAATCGTTTGAACAACGACTTTATGATTTAGAAAAGTTTCTTTCTGAAAACGACCATTACCCTTTTTCTTCTTCCGATAACGAAGAAGAAAACTCCTTATATCGTTGGTGGCGAATAATAAATAGAGACCCAAAATTGTCCGAACTCCAAAAGGCAGAAATAGAAAGAATAAAAAATCAATATGCAGATTTCGATACAGAAAAAACAGTTTACGACTGGTTTTGTCATTTCAATGATTTTAAACTTTTTGTGCTTGAAAATCACCGTTTACCTTCATCAAACGGTCCAGAAAAATTTTTGTATGGTTGGTTCCGTAGGGCAAAAGACGATTTTTTAAACGACCGTTTAAATGAGAAACAAAGGACAAAATATGCGGAATTTTTTAAAGAGATAAAGTATGTTGAAAGATAAAGATTTCAAATACAGATATTCAACAGGCAGAAAAGATTTGCCGATTGATTTTTTTGAGTTGGCATTGTCTAATAGCACTAAACTTGATATAGGGTTGGGTTATTTTAGTAGTGCTTCTTTCAATATCCTTTCTGTCGGCTTTGCTCGTTTTATCTGTAATGGAGGGAATATGCGTTTGTATATCAATCAATATCTTACCGAAGATGATTACAAACTACTACAGAACAATGAAACTGTTGATTTTGAAGAACGTATATTGCAATCTTTTTTCTTACTAAAAACTACCTTATCGAAAAGGGACGAACATTTTTTCAAATGTTTGTCATATCTTATTCTGAATAAAAGAATTGATATCAAGATGGTTATACCAAAGGATGGCGGTTTGGCACACGAAAAGTTTGGTATTTTTACAGATGATAACAACGATAAAGTGTCTTTTACCGGCTCAATGAATTTAACAGCTGCGGCATTGGTAAAAAACATTGAAACAATTGAATGTACTTGTTCATGGAAAGGTGAAGACAACAAAGAACGTATAGAAATAAGCGAACAAGATTTTGCGGAAATTTGGACAGGGGCAAACGACAATGTGTTAGTTTTTCCTGCAAAGAAATTCTGCCAAGAGATAGTAAAAACTTTTCCCAAAGTAGATTTGGACGAGTTGTTATTACAAGAGAAAGAAATAATTAAGAAACTCACAAAGAAACAGATAGAAGAAATATCGACGGAAAAGAAACAAGTACAATTGCCTCATTTCCCTTACAAATATTCTGACGGTGCAAGACCGTATCAAATACAAGCGTATGAAGCGTGGGTTAAAAATGGCAAGCAGGGTATTTTTGCAATGGCAACAGGAACAGGAAAAACAATTACCTCGTTAAATTGCGCTTTGCAGGAGTATCATAAGGACAAATCGTATCAACTTTTGATTTTAGTTCCGACCATTGCTTTAGTTGAACAGTGGATTAATGAAATTGGCTTGTTTGACTTCAAAAATATTATCGAAATATATTCTGAAAATTCACAGTGGCGCAGACAAATTGTTTCACTAAAAAACAAAATTCAACAAGGCAGTAACGAAAATTTTGTCATTGTTTCTACTTATCAATCATTTACAAACGATGATTTTCAACAAATTTTACCGAAACTTCCCGATACAATGCTACTGATTGCAGATGAAGCACACAATATCGGCTCTGAAAATGTTAGAGCGGCTTTTAGAAAAATGAAAATTAAAAAGCGCATTGCATTGTCGGCAACTCCGAACCGGATATACGACCAAGAAGGAACAGCCGAATTGGAAAGTTTTTTTAATGATAAACCGCCTTATGTTTATAGTTTTCCAATGAGCCAAGCAATAAAAGAAGGTCGTTTGATGGAGTACTGTTATTATCCAAAAATGGTTTATCTCAACGAGCCGGAAATGGATAAGTATGTGGAATATACTAAAAAATTAATGAATCTGTTTGATAGTGAAACAGGTAAGCTCAGAAACGAAGACGAAGCGACAAAAATTTTAATGTTGCGGAAACAAGTATTGCATAAAGCAGAAGATAAAATGCGAGTATTGCGAGAAATTATTACAGAAATCGGACAGGACAAATTAAAATACTGTTTTGTTTATGTTCCCGAAGGCTATTCTGAAAACGAGGATAAAAGCATATTGCAAAGAATGCTATACACTATCAAAGAAGCATTTCCTAAAACAACTTGCAATACATATACTGGAAATAACAACAAAAAAGAGCGTTCCGCTATTTTGAGTGGTTTTGAAAACGGCGACATAGATGTTTTACTTGCAATGAAATGTTTAGACGAGGGCGTTGATGTTCCGAGAGCCCAATATGGTATTTTTGCGTCAAGCACAGGTAATCCTCGACAATTTATTCAACGGCGTGGTCGTTTGCTACGTAAACACCCGGACAAAACATTTGCTTACATATATGATATGATTGTAGTACCTGATTTTCAATCACCACAATACTCGAATGATTTTTTCAGAATGGAAAGGTCATTGGTAAGAGGCGAATTAGCACGAGTGGCATATTTTGCTGATTTGGCAGCTAACACTCATTCTGCGAAAGAGGTTTTGCAGGGTCTTGCAGACTATTATCAATTAAATTTATCAGAACTAATTTTAAGTATAAATCAATAAATTTTCAAGATATGACAGCAGAAGATATTTTCAACGAGGTGATGAAATCGCCAGAATTAACAGACATTTTCAACATTCCACAAGAAGTTCTGAATAATCTGGATTACAATGCGAGTTCGGAATATCAGGTCATTGAAGTTATCAAAGCAATTATTCGTGGGGAAGAAAACCATATGGATAGTAGCGCAATTTTTAGAAGCATTCAAAATCAAATAATACACTTAGGGTAAAATATGGCGACAATAATTAAATCCATTAGTTTCCAAAACTTCTACAACTATTACGGAAATTTTGAGCAAAACACCTACCGTTTTACGACAGGAATCAATATTGTTAATGCTGATAACAATATGGGAAAATCCAAATTCTACAACGGTATTCTCTGGATTTTGAATAATGCTGTTTACGATTCAGACTTAAAAAGAATGATAAGCGACACCTCCAGTCCAAGATTAGATTCTAATTATTTAAAAAAAATGGTCTCGGGAAAAGCAAAAGCCGAAGAAACGGAGTTTGATATGGGAGTGAAAATTGAATTTGAAGAAAATAACACTCAATATTCTGTGTCAAAAATTGTGCATTGTAAAAAAAATATTTCCGATTGGGATTTTATTGAAAGATTAGATGTTTCTGAAACCACCAATGGCAGAACAATTCCTATTTTTGATATTGAGGATAAGAAAAACAGAATACAAAAAATCATTCCTGTTGAATTACGAAACTACGCGTTGTTGCAAGGTGAATCAATGGAAAAATTAGTTGATTTATCCTCTCGCGCTGGTCTTTCCTCAACCATTGAAACTTTGGCAGGAATTTCAAATCTCATTGATATTTGTTTGACTTGTGGTGATTTGTCAAAGAAAGCAAAGAGACTTTTAAACGACAAAGAAACTGAAGTGAACCACAATAATGATCGAATCAAAATTTTAATTGAGGAAAGAGAGCGACTTGAAAAGTTCAAAGAAAAAAACCTGTATCAAATTGATACATATAAGGAAGAATTATCAAAAGCCCAGGCAAGGAAAGACGAGTTGGAAGCATTGCAGCTTAACGCGGCTAAACGAGAAAAATTTAGAGAAATTCAACGGCATCTCCAAGTGGAAATCAACACTCTGAAAAACAATAAGAAAGAAGCGGAGAAAAACATTACTTCATTATTATTTGCTAACAATCCACCTTGGTTGCTGATGGGCTTCCAAAACTCTATAGAATTGTTTGGGCAGAAACGCGACAAACTAAACAAAGACCTTACTTTGCAAAGTGCAGCAAAAGACCCAACGATTCTTTTACCTGAAGGCTCTCCCGATATCCCGTCATTAAAAAGAATGTTAGAAACTGAAAAGTGTGAAGTTTGCGGACGTCCAGCTCCAAAAGGTTCTGAATTTTGGGAACATATCAAAATGGTTATGGAACGTCCTCGAAATGTCGAAAATACAAATTCTAACAATTTTACTACTTTTTACGGAGATATTCAGAAAACTGTCGGTTCATTTTTGTTGAATATCCCAGAAATACCACAAGAAATTGAAAAATATCGCAACAAAATCAATGACATTGACAATAAAATCAGAGAGAAACAGGAAGATTACAACATTGCAAAACAGGAATTTATGAGTGCAGGCGGTAATGAAAACGAATCAGGTAATACAGATAAAAAAAATATTGATGATCATTCATTAGCAGAACGCACAATAGAAGATAAAAAACGCTTAATTGAAATGGCTAACGACCAAATTAGGCACTGGAATATTCGATTGCAACAAATTGAAAAAGAATTGGATTCTATCAATCAAAGTTCAGAAATCACACAATATCGTAATTTCAAAGATATGATGTGTTGCATTGAGTCAATGTTTTTAAACTCGAAAGAACGCATTTTTGATAGGATTTTGAACTCGTTAGAAATCAAAGCCAATCAAAAATATAGCGAACTTACAGCGGGCAATCAGGTTGCAGGTGGTCGCTTATGTTTCAAAAAACAAGAAGATAATACCGTTCAGGTTTCCATAAGGAACATAAATGACAACGAACTAACAGGACTTGGTTCGGGGTTCCAGCGGATGAAACAACTGTCTATCGTAATGGCAATTATTTCTTCGAGAATTGGCAATCAACACTTTGATTTTCCGTTTATATCAGATGCACCGTTTTCCGAGTTTGGCGACAACTTTATTTACAACTTTTTCCGAATTTCCCCTCAGGTATTTACGCAAAGCATCATACTTATCAAAGATTTGTATGACCCTAATACAGATAATTATTTGAATGAAAAGGGGAACAAAATTTTAGAGAAGATGAGAAGCGGCGAGATTTGCGGAACTTTCTATGTAAATACTGTACCAGAAAGAGCTGATGCAACAAATTTAGTTACAAATAATAAATGTTATTTTCCAGATAAATTCTAAAACAATGGACGGTTCAGTATTAAAAGATAAAATAGGCCAAAAAAGACCCAGATATAAAGAACAATATCGTTCTTTGATTGAAAGTATTTCGGTTAAAGGAGACACAAGCGGAAAGGGTGATTTTTCTGCTTTTGGAGCTTTCTATCAAACCTATATGTATGCTTTTGTTATTGGTTACAAATTAGGAACGCCAAAATTTATAAAAAAAGGTGAAAAAACAATTGATTTTGCTTCTTTCGTAGATTGGAAGCCAACTCTGGTAAGGGATTTTATTTTGATGCTGTTACTCAATGATACAGAAAAATATAGTGTTCCATATTCGTGGTTAGAATTGGAGAATGCTAACGAAGAAACGATTGAGAATTTTATTGCCGAATTGTTTCGACAAATGGAAGGTTATGCAAATGCGGGTTTTGAATATTTGCAAGACAAGTGGGATAATGAAAAGATTGAGTTTCAAGACCCATTTGTGTTTGTTAATTTTTTATTGGGCTTGAAAGATTAAATTTTTGCCCGAATCCCAAAACATAGAATACAAATCCATTTTGAAAGACAAATTATTCTTGAAACTTGTTTCCATGGCATTGTTATAGACTGATTTTCAGAAGAAGAATTTCAATAATTACGTCTGAACGACAGGCAGATAAAAGCCATGCTGTATGTCAAAAAAAACGGACGTATTACCCAATAGCGAATATCAAAAATTGAATGAAATTTAGGCGATCTTCAAACAAAACAACTATGGATCAACCCAAACTCGAAAGGCTACTTCGGCTGATGAAGATGCTCACAGCCAACAACTCATTGACTG
>JAGPGD010000063.1 GCA_018056165.1 Paludibacteraceae bacterium
AGTAAAGCATTTATTCCATCAGGGCAAAGGGGAAATGCTCTTTTTTCTCCTTTGTCTTGAAAAATAATTTTTTCTTTACCTTTTATTTCCCCTGAAAAAGTTGCATTAATTACTTGAATTTACGTTTGATTTCAAATACTGATTTCATTTTCCAATGGTTTCCCGTCTAAAAAATCCTGAATATTTTGCAAAGTAATGCGAGCAATTTCGTCTAAAGCCTCTCTGGTAAAGAAAGCTTGATGAGAAGTAACAATTACATTATTGAAAGTAAGCAGTCGAGCCAAAATATCATCATCAATAACAATATTGGAATAATCTTCATAAAAATAATCACTTTCTTCTTCATACACATCCAGACCAGCATAACCTATTTTTTTCTTTTTAAGTCCATCAATTAATGCTTTTGTATTGATAAGCTTTCCTCTTCCAGTATTAATAATCATTACGCCATCTTTCATTTTCTCAATGGAGTCATAATTGATCAGATACTCTGTTTCTTTTGTTAATGGACAGTGCAATGAAATAATATCTGAATGTTTATAAAGATCATTCAAAGTAGTATATTTTATTCCTATACTTTTGGCAAACTCATGATCGGGATAAGCATCATAAGCCAGAATTTTCATTCCCATGCTTTTCAGAATCTGGATAACAATTTTCCCAATTTTTCCTGTCCCAATAATGCCAGCCGTTTTTCCGTTCATTTCGAATCCCATCAATCCTTCCAAGGCAAAATTTCCCTCACGCGTTCTGGAATAAGCCTTGTGAATTTTTCGGTTCAAAGTTAACATCAATGCTACTGTATGTTCTGCAATAGAATGGGGTGAATAAGCTGGAACATGAACCACTTTGATACGTCCTTTTGCTGCTTTCAGATCAACATTGTTGTAACCAGCACACCGGAGAGCTATTAATTTTACGCCGTTTTCTACCAACATGTCTATTACTTCGGCGTTGGCTTCGGCATTTACAAAAATGCACACTACATCGGCTCCTTTGGATAGAATGGCGTTATCTTTGTTTAAATGACTTTTATAATATTTTATTTCAAAGCCATATTGTTTATTTTTCTCGTTAAAAGTGGCGATGTCATAGGATTTTGCATCGAAAAAGGCAATTTTTGTTTTCATTATTTAAGTTATTTATTTATACATTACAAGTATTGTTTGTGGAAATGATTGAGCAATAGCTTATTTTTCAACTTCAGGATAGGGAATCCGTGAATGATAAATATTTTTTATTTTTTCTTTGAAAACGGCTTTTACTGTTTCAACATCTCTGAAACTAATGGGAGATTCCCTAAATTGTCCCTCGTTGATTTGTCCATTGATGATATCTTCTACCATTTGTTCTATGTTTTCTTCACTGTAAGAGTTTAAACTTCTTGAAGTGGCTTCTACCGCATCAGCCATCATCAGGATAGCTGTTTCTTTGTTGTTGGGAAGCGGTCCAGGATAAGTAAAAGCTGCTTCATTTGGTTGGATATCTGGAAATTGGTTAATGAAAGAATTATAAAAATATTTTGTTTTACTAGTGCCATGATGAGTGGCAATAAAATTGATAATTTGTTCAGGCAAATGATTCTTTTTGGCAATTTTAACCCCTTCAGTCACATGTTGAATGATTGTTTTGGCTGCTTTTTCATAATCCATTTCCAAAAGTGGATTTTTATTTCCTATCTGATTTTCAATAAAAAATTCAGGATGAATCATTTTGCCAATATCGTGATACAAAGCTCCCGTGCGTACCAGTAAACTATTGGCATTGATTTTTTTTGCAGCTTCAGTGGCAAGGTTAGAAACTTGCAGAGAATGTTGAAAAGTGCCAGGCGCCACTTCGGCAAATTTCATCATAAAATCGCTATTGATATTGGTTAGTTCTATCAACGTAATAGCTGAAATTAATCCAAAAATCTTTTCAAAAATGTAAATCAACAAATAAGCGAAAAGTAAGAAAATACAACTTACAGCAAAATATAAAATAGGTATCCAGTCGATTCGTTTCCATTCTTTTTCAGTAATAAATTCAAAACCTATGTACATCAAAGTATAGCTCAGAAAGATATAAAAGGCTGTTTGAGCTAATTGTGAACGTTGAGTCATATCTTTCAGGCTGGAAACCGCAACCATTCCTGCGGTGATCTGCAACAATACAAATTGAAAAGGATTGTCCACCATCAATGAAATGATGAGAATAGTGATAATATGCACAAATAAAGCAGTACGGGAATCAAAGAATACTCGTACAATAATAGGCAGCAAAGCAAAAGGAATAAGGTAATAATTTAGTGTGGTATAACGAATCACAACAGAGGTAATGCCGATTATCAAAATCATTAAGATGGCGATGAAAAGCAAATTATTAAATTTCTCAAAAATACGTGGACGGAAAAGGTTAAGGTAAAATATCAGCAAAATTAGCAGCTCCACAATAATAATTATTTCACCCATAGGTACCAAAAATGACTGTCCAATAGAAGAATTTCTTTTATCAAATTCAATTTTAAGCGAATGTAAAATAGCGTATGTTTCAGGGGTGACGATTTCTCCTTTATCGATGATGCGTTCTCCTCGTTGTACCATTCCACTAGTAAGGGAAAGGTTTTTTAGTAAATCTTCTTTTGAAAGTTCAGAAGTAATACTGTCGTATCGTAAATTTTCAACCAGATATTTTTGTAGATTGAGTGATAAAATATCCTCAGGTGAATTTTTTACTATTTCCTCATAAGCCTTTTGAGGTGTATAAATTTTATCTATATTGATTATTTGAGAAACTCTCGAAGGTAGAATACAGTAAATATTTGTTTTATTATTTTTCAGCAAATTGTTATATTCTTCTGAAGAAATAATTCCTTGAGAATAAATGAATTGTAGCTTTTCTCTCAAGTAATTTCTTGCGATGACAGAGTTATTTAATTGAATTTCGTTGTCACGAAGCAATTTTTTAAGCTGAGTTTCATAAACGGTAGTATCAAGGACGTAATAAGGTATATAATTTTTTAAGATTTCATTTTTTTCTTTGATTACTTGTTCTTCACTTTTGTAAACCGGGAAATTGAAAGGAGCTGTCAATAGTTCATAATTCCACGGTTTGCCTATTTCAAAATGATAATTGAATTTATTTTCTTTTGGGAAAAGCAAAACAATTGCAATTACTACAGCAGAACCCAATAAAATTTTAAAAATATTTTGTAGTGAAGATTTCGAAAAATTTAATTTCATAATTATTGAGTATCTATTTTTCTAACAGAACTTAGAAAACACTAAAGTATAAATTAGTTTGAAGTTATTAATAATTAGAAGGCGAAAATTACAAAATATTTCAAGATGAAAAGATAAATTTATAAACTTTCTGTAATTTTGTGATAAAGAATTAAAAATAAAGATACAATATTGCTTTTAATGTAAGTCAAAAATGCAAGGAATTGTAACATTAAGTTTGGTGCCTTTAAGAGTTGAAGATAATGAATGCAGCGAGATGTATTCGCAGCTTTTGTTTGGTGAACGAGTCGAAATTCTTGAGACGCGAGAACGCTGGCTGAAAATCAGAAATTTAGCGGATAATGCTGTTGGTTGGATAGATAGAAAAATGATTGAGATCCTGGATTCCATTGAAAATGAATCAATTGAATCTTGTTATTGCACACTTGTACCTATTGCAGAAGTTCGGATCATAAACAAAAATGAAAAAATGCTTTTACCAGGCGGAAGTTTACTTCCAGATTATGAAAATGGAAAGTTTCACATACAAAACAATATTTTTGAAGTAAATCCAGATGAAGCAGGTCGACCACTTAAACCTTCTGGGAATCAGCTTATTTCGTTGGCTAAACAATATTTGAATTCACCTTATTTATGGGGCGGAAAATCTGCTTTAGGAATAGATTGTTCAGGATTGACGCAAGTAATTTTTTCCATATGTGGCATTTTTTTACCACGAAATGCTTATCAGCAAGCAGAAAAAGGTAAACAAGTTCCTTCTTTGAAAGAAGTTCACGCCGGTGATCTGGCTTTTTTTCAAAACAGTGAAGGGAAAATTGTTCATGTTGGCCTTTTGCTCAATTCTCATCAAATTATTCACTGTTCTGGCTGGGTTAAAATTGAAAACATTGATTCAGAAGGTATTGTTTCTTCAAAAACTGGAAAATATTCTCACTCGTTTCACTCTATCAGACGATTGATTTAATAACCCATTGGTTATTTTCATCTTGATAATTTCATCATTTCTTATTTTTTTAAAACGTAAATTTAAGTAATTAATGCAACTTTTTCAGGGGAAATAAAAGATAAAGGAAAATTATTTTTCAAGACAAAGGAAAAAAAATGAGATGTCCATTATCTGGTTGAATGGGAAAATGACAAAAGAAGAAATGTCTAAGTTATTCTAACAAAACTTTTTACAATACAAAGATGCTATTTTGTAAAGTTACAATTTTGTTATTTTCAATAGGCTGATTTTCAACCAACTTCATTTAAAGTAGTTGGTTGAATTATTTTAAGAAGCTTACAACGGTGCCAACGAGCCCAATCAACATAATGATGCTTCCAGTAATTTGATTTATAGCTTTCAACTGATGAATACTGACTTTTGAACGAAAATGACTTACAAGAAAAGTTAATGCTAACCACCAAATCATTGCACCGGCAAAAATAGAAAGAAATCCGCAGACAATCAAAAAGAAATTAGTAGCTCTGGTAATAAAATTCAAGCGAGCAAATAAAGCAATTAAAACAAAAATGATCAAAGGGTTGGAAAAAGTAAGTACAAAGGAACTGATAAAATCTTTGAAAAGATTATCGTGGATAGGTTTGTTAGGTTTGGGTTGAAGAGCAGGATTGCTTTTGAAAATGAAATAACCGAAAAAAATTACTACTATACTGCCAATAAGCTCAATGATGAGTTGATTTTTTTCAATAAAGCCTATAACAAAATTCAGGCAAAATAAAGTGATAACAGTATATATTAAATCAGAAAAAGCAGCACCAATTCCCGTTGCAATACCATATTTGATACCTCTATTCATAGTACGTTGAATAACCAGCATACCAATGGGACCAATGGGTCCTGAAATAAACCAACCAATAATAATACCTTTGAGGATAATTTTTAACATTTATCTTAACTTTCTCGGTTTGAAGGGGCAAAGATAAATCATTCTTTTTCATTAAAAAAACGGAATAAAAAAAATCAACACTTTTTAATTGTTTGAAGTTTCGAGTGGAAACGTTTCAAGAAACGTCTTCAGTAAAATAGAAGAAAAAATATAAGGGGTTCTCAGTGTGATAAATTATTCATTTTCAAATAGTTCAACAGGGAAAGTATAGAGTTGCATAGAAAAAATTCTTACAAGATAATTTAGATAGATTGATGTTAGATAATTAAAACGAAGCGAAATTGCCGAAACAACTGTTCATTTGGGAAAGTAACGTTATATTATTTCAAATAAAATTTGTCCCCTGATGAATTGCGGATAATTATTATAAAGACTCAATTTTATCTAATTCCATTCACTTATAATGCGACAAATAAAATTAAAAACAAAAAAATACTCATATTGTGTCAATTTTTACCTCTTTTATAGAAAAAAATTATTGAAATTTATCAATTAGAAAACTAATTTTACAGGAAACTTTTAAAATTTTACAAAAATGAATGCACGACAATTTCCTTTATTATTGCTTGTTATAGCAACCGTTTCTTCTCCTGCTGTCGAAATAAATTTAAAGGTGACCAATCCCAATAAAAAATTTGTTGTCAATGCACCTGTAGTGATTCAGTTGCAAAATTTGAAGAACATTTCTTCAAATGAAAGAAGTCAATTAGCTGTGTATGTTGATAATAAACAAATAAGCAGTCAACTGGACGATTTAAATAAAGATGGAATTCAGGATGAATTGGTATTTTTATTGGATTTAAAAGGTAAAGAAACGCGTAAGGTGGTTATAAGAACCATACCTGATAGTGAACGACAAAAATTTCCCCCTGAAGTTTATGCTGATTTAATTTTAAAGACAAAGGATGGGGAATGGCAATACTTAAATGAAATTTCGTCTTCAAAAAATGATATGTATAATAAGCTCCATCATCATGGAGTAGCATTTGAATCGGCTTTAATAGGCTACAGGATTTATTTCGACAATAAAAGCACAGTAGATATATATGGAAAAAAGAAATATCGGCTTGAGCTTCCTGATACTGAATGGTATCCTACCTCTGAACAAATTGCAGCAGGATATGGAGATGATGTGTTACGTGTTTTACAAACCGTAGGAGTTGGTACCGTGAAAGGATTCACAAATGGATATACTGTTCATATTGATAAATTTGATAAACGTACTCAGCGAATTGTTGCTTTAGGAAACCTGCGAGCAGTTGTGGAATGGGAAGTAGAAGGTTGGGAATACGAAGGGAAAAAAATAAATATCACTGCTCGCTATATTTTATATGCTCGTCACCGGGATGTTGCTGTGGAAGTAAGAGCTTCCGAAAATATTAATCAACTGGCTACAGGCGTACAACGTATTGATGCAGGAAGTTTATTCAGTAATAATAAAGGTTTGGTAGGTTCGTGGGGAGCCGACTATCCTGTTGACGATACAATACATTATGAGAAACAAACATGTGGTTTAGGAGTGTATGTTCCTAAAAAATACGTACTTCATCATCAAATTGATGATGCGAATAATTTAGTAATTATGCAGTATTTAAAAAACGATGTGCTTTGTTTTCATTTTCTTGCTGTCGCAGTCACAAAGGAAGAAGAAAATAAAATACATAGCGATAAGGAATTTTTTACTTTTTTAAAACAATGGAGTTTAAATTTAAAGCCTGTTCAAGTAAAATTTTGAGAAGTCAAAAATTATTTTTTCTTCTTTGATTTTTTAATTTTCGTATAATAAGAAATACGAGTTTCGAGATATGAGGTGCGGGTTTTGCAAGTTTTGAATAAAGAGTTTCGAATAAAGATTCTTTTGCTTTCGCACGGTTGCATTGTGCAAGTAAGTGCGACAGGGCTGAAGAAAAAAATAAATTTTCCCGATTTTTAACCACTGATAAAATCAAACATTTCGATAAACCAATATTTGTCATAAAAAAACCTTATCAAAAACCTTTAACCTTCATAATAGGGAATGTTTCCTATAGCTTACAACCTTATTATCTTAATGATTATCCGCAAGAAGACCTATTATAAATTCTTGACTTGAAATCGGAGTTGTAGCTTACAGCAGCAACAAGCAACCTATCGAAGATAGCTTCACCAAAATAGCGTCGGTTGAATTTATAACAGAACTCATTGAGATAGTATTGTAAATATTCCTTAGAAAGCTGATGATGTACGTCCAATAGCAATCGTTTAACATTGCCAATGGCAATATGTACCCAGGGTAATATCTTTGGCATGTCTTCGGGCTTTACAACCTGTGCATCGTGTGATTTAACATGCTCAGCCAACTTGCTGTAAAAAGTAGCATCATCGG
>JAGPGD010000064.1 GCA_018056165.1 Paludibacteraceae bacterium
ATATTATTGAGAGAAACGAAAAAATAGTGAATGAGTTTATTAATTTTTTAAAGCAGAAGAAGTTATTAAAACAATAATCACTGCCGCTAACAGCGGCTATACGCCATTAAAACGGCGCATAGCCGCGAAACGTTAGCGGTAATGGCACTAAAACGAACAATTATCAATTTATCGTTTAACTGAAAATAGATTTTTGTATTTTTGTTAAGAGGTATTTAAAGAATGAAAACGCATCATAAAATAATACTCGGTGATAGCAGACAAATGATTGAAGTGCCAGACAATTCTGTGCATTTAGTGATTACTTCTCCCCCATACTGGCAATTAAAAGATTATGGTTCAGATAATCAAATTGGATTTCATGAAAATTATGAAAGCTACATTAACAACTTAAATTTGGTATGGAAAGAATGCTATAGAGTTCTTCATAATGGATGTAGGTTGTGTGTGAATATTGGCGACCAATTTGCCCGTTCGGTTTATTATGGACGTTATAAGGTTATTCCAATCAGGGAAGAAATTATCAAATTTTGTGAAACAATTGGTTTTGACTATATGGGAGCGATTATTTGGCAAAAAATTACCACATCTAATACAACAGGCGGCGGAGTTCAAATGGGTTCGTATCCCTATCCAAGAAACGGTATTTTAAAATTAGACTACGAATTTATACTCATCTTTAAAAAACTGGGTGAAAGTCCTAAACCTACAAAAGAACAAAAGGAACTCTCCAAAATGACCGCAGAAGAATGGAATACATTTTTTGCAGGGCATTGGAATTTTCCAGGTGAAAGACAAACGAATCATATTGCGATGTTTCCCTTAGAATTACCTTATCGATTAATTAAGATGTTTTCTTTTGTAGGGGAGACCGTTCTTGATCCTTTCGCAGGTAGCGGTACAACTTTACTTGCTGCAAAAAGACTTGATAGAAATTCTATTGGATTTGAAATCAATCCTGATTTTATTCCTATAATCAAAGAGAAATTACAGGTTAATCAACCTGATTTATACGGGACAACCTATGAATTTATAAAACAAAAAACACTTAATATCAGCTTTGAAAACGAAATCCAAAAATTGCCTTATATCTTTAAGGATCCCCACGCACTTGATAAAAGAATAGATATAAAAAAACTACAATTTGGCTCCAAAATAGACAACAATAGTCCCGCCAAACGAGAAGAATTTTTTACAGTAAAGGAAATCATTAGCCCAGAAAAAATAAGATTAAGTAACGACTTAATAATAAAACTTCTTGGTATAAAACAAGACCCATCAAGTAACGGAAAAGCGGTTTCTTTCTTAATTGAAAAAACAAAAGGGAAACGAGTATTTCTAAAATATGATAATATAAAATACGATGATGAAAATAATATTCTTTGTTATATGTATTTGGAAAATAAAACATTTATTAATGCACACCTTATTAAAAACGGTTTAGTAAAAGTCGATACAGCATTAGATTACAAATACAAACAAAAATTTTTGAATTATTTAAGGCATAACGATGGCTAAAGAATGGATATTAAATTCAGCAATGAATCGATTCCAACTCAATTTTAAAAGAAATGTTGGACCGACTTCAGAATCTATAAGAAAATGTGCTCCTAAAAATATTGAAGAGTGGAGAGAGTACTATTTTAAAAATGTAAAATCAAAAGAACATATTATTGAACTTGGGAAGAAACTTTATATTAAAATAACAGAAGTAATTCAAGCTGAAGTATCAGAAATAACAGAACAAGATTGTATTGATTATATGATGCAATTAGTAATTGACCGTACTTACGAAGGTTATGTTACAGAAATACAAACTATTTATGGACAATTACAAAAAATATTAGGTGTAAAGATAGAACCCGCACCTGACGAGTGGGACAGATTATTTAATGTTGATTTCTATATAAAAATTAATGAAAAATACATAGGCTTGCAAATAAAACCCGTCAATGCTGGTATTCAATTACCAGAAATATTTAAGGAGTATAATATACAATCTGAATCTCATCAGAAATTTACAGAAGTATTTGGCGGAAAGGTGTTTTATTTATTCTCTGAAAAAGTAGGAGAACGAAAAGAAATAAAAAATAAAGAAGTAATTGATGAAATAAAAGCAGAAATACAAAGACTTAAGGATACATATTAAGCCACTACCGCTAACAGCGGCTATACGCCATTAAAACGGCGCATAGCCGCTAAACATTAGGCGGCAATGAAAAGGGTCCTACAACAGACAGTAATGATTAATTAAAAATAAAAGGATAACAATATGTCAAAACTTAACGTTGACCAAAAAACAATCTGGTTACTTTTTTCAGACAAGAAAGCTGACTTTCTTATTCCAGATTATCAACGGCCATATGCTTGGGAAGAAGAACAATGTCAAACTCTTTGGGATGATATTTTTGCTTTCGCTTTTCCTGATAATAACAGCGACAAATTCAACAGCGATGATGAATACTTCCTAGGTTCAATAGTGACTTTTGAAAATGATAGAAATAAAAAAGAAGTAATTGATGGACAGCAACGCTTAACAACTTTGATGTTACTATTAAGAGCATTCTATGCAAAATTTGGAAATATGCAAGACGAGAACTCAAAAAGCACTCGTGAAAGAATTGCACAATGTTTATGGAAAACCAATGAGTTTGGAAAACCTAATCTTAACATATTAAAAATCGATTCGGAAGTAGCAACCGATGATGAGAAAGAAGAATTTTTAGAAATACTTAAGACAGGCATTGTAAATAAAGACCAAAAGAGCAACTATGCGAAGAACTATCGCTTTTTTCAAGAAAAGATAGATACCTTTTTAAGTGAATATCCATCATATTTTGCATATTTACCTGCAAGGATTTTGAGTAATTGTATTCTATTACCAATTGAGGCGGAATCGCAAGACACTGCTTTAAGAATATTTTCAACACTAAACGATAGAGGACTACCATTGTCTGATGCAGACATTTTTAAAGCACAATTTTACAAGCATTACTCGACAAAAAACCAAAAGGACAAATTTATAGAACAATGGAAAGAACTTGAAGAAATTACAGGTAGAATTTTCAAGCCATTGAACGGAACCCCAATGGATGAACTTTTTACAAGATATATGTATTTTGTTCGTGCGAAACAGGGCATAAGATCAAGTACCACAGAAGCATTACGTAAATTTTACGAAAAAGACAAATACTCTATTCTCAAACAAGATGATACATTATCAAATCTCAAAATTCTTGTTGATTTTTGGCATGATGTTTACAATCAGAATCCTGAAAGATTTTCACCTAACATTCTAAGAAAACTGTTTATACTTAATTCTGCACCAAATGGTATGTGGACTTATTTTTTGTCAGTGTATTTTCTGCAAAACAAAAATGAAAACGAACAATTAGAAGAGAATAAATTAGACGAATTTCTAAATAAAACAATCGCATTTGTATGGGCTTTTGCATTTACTAATCCCGGTGTTAATGCATTAAGAACACCCATTTATGCCGAAATGATAAATATTGTAAATGACAAAACAGTCAATTTTGATGAACATAAATTTAATGAACATACATTGCGAACAGCAATCAATAATTTTGAATTTAAAAATGGAAGACCAATTACAAGATCAATGTTAACTTGGTGGGCGTTTAAAGACGATAAACAAGAAATTCCTACCCTCGATACAAATTTTGACATTGAACATATTTTTGCGAGAAAACGACAAGAAAATGACAAGTCGCTAAGCAACACAAAACTATTAGAAGCACTTGGCAACAAATCGTTACTTGAAGACAAAATAAATATAAGAGCTTCTGATTATAGATTTCGTGATAAAATTAAATACTACAAAGGCTTTACCAACGACAAAGGACAGCATCAAAGAGGCACAATTATTTCTGAATTAGTGAATTTGGCTGACAATAAAACTGACTTTATAGAGCAAGACATAATTGACAGAAGCGAAAAAATAGTGAGTCAATTTATTGATTTTCTTAAGCAGAAAAAGTTGATAAAACAAGAATAACCTCAGCCGCTAACACGGGTTTTGCGTTAGGCAAGGTGATCCAGCTAAGGCGGGACAGGTTGTGCAAACTTGGAGCTTTGTGCTTCTATTCAGCTTCGGTGCAGGTTGACAGTTTTGCACTCCGAATCCCACTCGAACGCCAAGCGGCAAACCGTTTTGCACAATTTTAAAAAGTGACACCGACCATTATAAACATTGAATTTAAAGAATATGAAACCTACATGTATTACATACACAAACACGAATGAATATAATATTCAGACATGTGGGTTCCATCAGACCTTTAAAGAATAAATTATATTCTGATGAAAACTATAACCACTCCTTTTCAAATGCTTGAACTCCGAAAATCCTTCTGTCAGTCTCAACGCCTTGAAACCTTTCAAAATATTTATGCTCTCTAATTTATTTTCATTGAAATCTGTTCCTGTTTCAGAAATTTTTTCCTTAATTTTGTCCGGTAGCATATTTTTTCTGTTTTGTAATTATACAGCTAACATACTCATTTTTAATGAGATATTAAATAAAATATGCTACTTTTTTACTTTTTTTTCTCTCTTATTTTCAGCCCTTTCTGAAATGCGAAACTTTAGTAAATAAATGTATGTGTCAGAAAGAATATAGGCAAAAGATGAAAAACATGAAGTTTTTTCTCCGGCTCAATAAACTTTTATCCGAAATTTCTGCAAAAGGCTTTTTCCATTTGCTGTCGGCCAATGTTTTGATTCAACTGGTGGCTTTCGCTTCGCAGCTTTTTGTGGCCGGTATCCTTTTGCCCGAAGACGTTGGACGAATAAAAATTATCACCACTTTTCTTTCTGTTTTTTCCATCATCGGAGGAATGGGTTTGCATGCTTCTACCTTGAAACTTTGTTCCGAAAACCGTTCACAAAAAGAAATCAGTGAACTTTTCAGTTCCGGTGTAGTGTTTACCATTGTTTCCACCATTGTTTTTTACGGGTTGGCACTTGTATTGAATTCTTTTGGATTTTTTTCTTCCGATGCCATCATCCGCAGGCTTATTCCGCTGGGACTTTTCCCTCTGATTACGAATTCGGCTTTCATGGTTTTGGTTGCTTATTTTCAGGCCAGCAAACAAATCAAAATCATGTCCCGCATAACTGTTGCCAATAAACTGATTGCCATTGTTGCCATTGTGTTGTTCACGTGGTGGTTTGGAATTAATGGCTATTATGTGGCTTACAACCTGAGTTTTATTGTTATGTTTTTTGTTGGGTTCCGGTTGTTGCGAAAAGATTTTACTTTTTCCAAAGACAGGGAAAGTGTCAAACATAATTTTAAAACACATTTAGTTTATGCAAAACCTTCATTGATGTCCAATCTGCTTTCCGAAATTTCTGCTTATGCCGATATTTTTGTGATCAACTATTTGTTGAAAGACATGAAAGAAATTGGTTACTACAGTTTTGCATTGACGTTGACTGTAGTGCTGCGTGTTTTTCCTTTTACGGTGCAACAAATAGCATCACCCTATTTTTCAGGACTTGCCCACGACCGCAGCCATTATTTGCAGGTTTTTAAAAAATACAACCGACAGCTTTATTTGGTTGTTGGCGTTACATTGCTGCTGGCCATATTGGCAGGGCCTTTTCTTATCAGGATTATTTTTGCGGGAAAATACGATCCGGCCATTCCTTATTTCGTCCTGTTGTCGGTAGGTTGGAGTATCCGCTTGCTGAACCAACTTCAGAGTGCAGCCATTTTTGGATTGGGAAAAATTCAGTACAACGCTTGGAGCAGTTTTATTTCGTTGATATTCAACGTAGCCGTTTATATTGTTTTTGTTCGCTTGTATGGCGT
Source organism: Paludibacteraceae bacterium (assembly GCA_018056165.1). GTDB lineage: Bacteria > Bacteroidota > Bacteroidia > Bacteroidales > Paludibacteraceae > MVYY01. Next base: position 5,840 of record JAGPGD010000064.1, read on the forward strand.
TATTGGAGCGGCATGGGCAAGTATTCCGGCTGGAGTTGTCATGACCCTCACATCGGGTTTGTTTCTCAGAAAAGCAATGCGGGAATAACTGGTTCGGTATTTTTTGTTTATTGATTTACATCGACTAGGCGAAAAACTTTGACAAATTTTGGTTCTTTTATTCAAATTTTTGTACAAGTTTACACTCCTTTTCCCTTAAAAATAATTTCCAAAGTAAGAAGGAGAATTTTCAGGTCGGTAATCAATGACATGCTTTCCAAGTAGATAATGTCGTAATTCAGCCGTTCGATCATTTTTTCGATACTGTCGGAATAGCCAATGCGGATAGGTCCCCACGAGGTGAGTCCCGGCCGAATTTTGTATAACAGACAGTAATAGGGAGCTTCCTGAACTATTTGCTGAATATAGTATGGCCTTTCGGGACGCGGACCAACAATGCTCATGTGTCCCAATAAAACGTTGATAAATTGTGGAATTTCGTCAATGCGATACTTTCTCAACTTTTTCCCAATATTCGTTATCCGATTATCGTTGGGATTGCTCAATCGGGGAATGCCGTTCTCCGCACCTTCAAACATGGTTCGGAACTTAATAATTTTGAATGGCCGACCATAACGTCCGATTCTTTCTTGAAGATAAAAAACAGGGCCTTTGGAATCCGTTTTAATCCGAATCATAAAATACAGCAAAACGGGCGAAAGCAAGACCAAAGCCAACAGCGAAAAGCCAATGTCGAATGTCCGTTTGACGCTTTGTTCCCAATCGGGCATTTTTATGTCGGTAATACTTACCAACGGACTAATGCTTAAATTGTCGATGCGGGCACTTCCGGTTAAAATTTCATACAGTCGTGGCGTAAACTGAATATCGATATTGAAGCGATAGAGGGAATTGATTATTGAAAAAAGCTGATAATCATCAGTTTGATCGAGTGCAATAATGGCTTCCTGTATGTTGTATTTTTCGATAATTTTTTCTATTTGATGTAAATTGCCAAGTATCATTTCCTGTGATATCTGCTTTCCATAATTCGTTTCCACATATCCTACCACAGTTTTTTCAGGAGCTGCCTTTGCCAGCTCATTCCCTATTTTGATGGCATTTTGTCCCGTTCCAATAATAACCGTCGGAATAGTCCATTTTTTTGAACGATAGTTGCTTTTAACATTGGAATAAATAATAAGACGAGGCAAATAAGTAAACACAAACAACAATCCGAACAACACGGCGAGAGAATAATAGTAGTATTTGTAAGATACCACAATATCGTCGAGCATCAACACAAAAAAAATGACAATGGAAATAATCAATGAAGCTACAAAAGTGGTAAAAAATATTTTTATGCCTGAATGTTTTTCAGGATAAAGATAAAATCCGGAAAGATAATGAACTGTAATACAACTCAACGGAAAAAGTATCAGACTGGAAAGATAATTGTAATTCGGAAAGAAAATTTGAACATTTTCAAAAATAGCTGCATCATTCACTATTTTTCGGAAAATCATGAACACTACCCACACCACCAGTGAAGCCAGTGTATCCGAAATCAAATAACGATATAACAGTTTTCTCTTGTTCATCCGCTCGCTGATGAGGAAATTTCTAAATTTTGAATTCTATTACTTTA